>JBIKZP010000237.1:0-4627 GCA_044354655.1 Rhodoferax sp.
TCCAACCTGTTTGGCGCCGTATTTTCTCGGCTCGGAAGTGCCGAATTTTTGGCCAGCCTGCTGACCAGTTTGTCGCTGCCGCCCATGATGATGTTGATCGTGATTCTTCTCCTGATCTTCATATTGGGCTGGCCGTTGGAATGGGTGCCGATTGTTTTGATCGTCCTTCCCATCGTGTTGCCGATCGTTCAGGCCGCCGGTATTGACCTGATCTGGTTTTGCACCTTGGTCGCGGTCACCTTGCAAACGGCCTGGCTGTCGCCGCCGGTTGCCCTGTCAGCCTACTTCCTCAAGGGGGTGGTGCCGCAGTGGGATTTGAAAGATATCTACGCCGGCATGGTGCAGTTCATGGTGTTACAGATCCTGGCGGTGGGTTTGCTGCTGATGTTCCCGGGCATGACCACCTGGCTGTCTGCGGCCAAGTAATACGGCCTGCATAGAAAAAAGGGGCTTGCAAGCCCCTTTTTTTCAGGACTGAGCGGCCAGGTCAGGCCGGCAAAAAGCCTTCAATCGACAGGTAGCGCTCACCGGTGTCGTAGTTGAAACCCAGCACGGTAGCGCCAGCGGGTAGCTCGGGCAGTTTTTGCGCAATGGCGGCCAGGGTGGCGCCGCTGGAAATGCCCACCAGCATGCCTTCTTCGGCGGCGCTGCGGCGCGCCATCTCGCGCGCGGGTTCGGCGTCCACCTGAATCACTCCGTCCAGGAGGTCGGTGTGCAGGTTTTTAGGGATGAAGCCCGCGCCAATGCCCTGGATTGGGTGGGGGGCCGGGGCGCCGCCAGAAATGACCGGGCTTTGGCTGGGCTCCACGGCATAAACCTTGAGTTGCGGCCATTTGGCCTTGAGCACTTGCGCAACGCCCGTGAGGTGGCCGCCCGTGCCCACGCCGGTGATGAGCACGTCAATGCCATCCGGGAAGTCGGCCAAAATTTCAAGCGCCGTGGTACGGGTGTGTACTTCCACGTTGGCGGGGTTTTCAAATTGCTGGGGAATCCAGGCGCCGGGCGTGACTGCCGCCAGTTCCTGGGCGCGCGCAATAGCGCCTTTCATGCCTTTTTCACGGGGCGTCAAATCAAAGCTGGCACCGTACGCCAGCATCAGGCGGCGCCGTTCAATCGACATGCTGTCGGGCATGACCAGGATCAGCTTGTAGCCCTTGACCGCAGCCACCATGGCCAGGCCCACACCGGTGTTACCCGAGGTGGGCTCGATGATGGTGGCGCCGGGCTTGAGCTCCCCGCTTTTCTCAGCCGCCTCGACCATGGCCAAGGCGATGCGGTCCTTGATGGAGCCGCCGGGGTTGCTGCGTTCGGACTTGATCCAGACCTGGTGGCCCGCGCCAAACAGGCGGTTGATGCGCACGTGCGGTGTGTTGCCAATGGTTTGCAGAATGTTGTCGGCTTTCATGAGCGGCTCCTGGAGGGGGTGGAGCGTCATTTTGGACTACTTCAACAACTGGTTTGGTTATATGCATAGACAGCCCCGATAATCGCGGCGTGAAGCCCGCCAGACTGTCGCTGGTGCAATCTGGGAAACCAGGCACTGGAGGAACGTCCGGACTGCATAGGGCAGCGTAGCAGCTAACAGCTGTCCACTGAAAGCACTTCCACGCAAGTGGGGGGGTATAAGGTGAGGATTAGAGCAACAGAGACGAGCCGATTAAGTTCGGGTGAAACGGGCAATCTCTACGCGCAGCAATACCAAGTAGGCCAACGTTGACGGGGCCCCCGGAGTTGGCGGGTAGGTAGCACCGAGCTGTTGGGCGACCAACAGCCCAGATTAATGACAGTCACATGAAGGGCAACCTTCATGCACAGAATCCGGCTTATCGGTGGGCTTCACACTTTTTTCTAAGGGCTGCCGGGTGGCAAAGTTGGCGCTCGATCAGCGCACGTTCAGCGCCTGGCCAGCACGACCTGACCCAGCGCAAACACCGAGTTAGGTGCACTCGGGCGTTGCGGCGCCGGCTTGGGCTTTTTGAAGACGCCCCGGTTGGTGAGTTTTTGCTCGGGCACCACCACCGCCCCTTTGGCGCGCTCTTGCAGCACCAAGCTGCGCAAGCTGATGGACTGCATGTAATCCGCCATTTTGGAGTTCAGGTTGTCCCACAGCGTTTGCGTGGTGTCCTGCTGAGACGCTTGCGACGGACTTGGCAACGGCTCGGCGCCCTCAATAGCGCCAATGATGTCGGCCACGGTGACGCTGTCGGCGCGGTGCCCCAGGGTGTAGCCGCCGCCCGGGCCGCGCGTGCTTTCCACCAGGCCGTGCTGACGCAGCTTGCTGAACATCTGCTCCAGGTAGGACAAGGAAATCTGGTGCCGCTGGGCAATGTCGGACAAGGCCACCGGGCCTGCGCCTTCGCGCAGCGCCACGTCGATCATCGCGGTCACGGCAAATCTGCCTTTGGTACTTAATCGCATGGAAATACTCCAATCAACCTCACGGTATGTGAGGGAAAACGCAGTATCAGCGAACAATAACTTCGTGTAAATTCGTATTTAAATCAATTTAACTTCGATTTATTCGAAGTAATTAAGCCACAAGGAGTCTCATGAATTTCAAACATTTGCACTATTTTTGGGTCACAGCCAAGGCGGGAGGCATCATGCGGGCCGGTGAGCAACTGCACACCACGCCGCAAACCCTGTCGGGCCAGATCAAGTTGCTGGAAGACTGGCTAGGCCGCAAGCTGTTTCGCAAAAGCGGTCGTCAACTGGAGTTGACCGAGGAGGGGCGCTTGGCGCTGGGCTATGCCGATCAGATATTTGCCCTGGGGACCGAGCTGGAGGCCGCGGTGCGGCAGGCGCGCGCGGGGCAGCGGGTGTTGGACTTTCGGGTGGGCGTGGCGGACTCGGTGGCTAAGTCGGTGGCCTACCGCCTGTTGGAGCCGGCGCTGAACCTGGCCGAGCCGGTGCGGCTGATTTGCAGCGAGGGTAAGTTTCCGGATTTGCTGGCGCAACTGGCGCTGCAACGCCTAGACCTGGTGCTTGCCGATGAACCCATGTCCAAGCGCATCAACGTCAAGGCCTTTAACCATCCCTTGGGTAGCACGACCATGAGCTTCTTCGCCGCCCCGACGCTCAAGGCGCGACTCCAGGGCCCGTTTCCGCAGTGTTTGAACGACATGCCCATGCTGATTCAGGGGGCGGCGGCCTCGGTGCGCCAGCAACTCGAAGGCTGGCTGACCCGCCACGACGTGCACCCGCGCATTCTGGGCGAGTTTGACGACGGCGCGTTAATGACCGCCTTTGGCCGCGAAGGTCGCGGTGTGTTCATGGCGCCTACGGTGCTGGAAGCCGAGACAGTGGCGCAGTTTGGCGTGGAACTGATTGGCCGCAGCGACGAGTTGGTCGAGGAGTTCTATGCGGTATCGGTTGAGCGGCGCATCACGCACCCTTGCGTGGTGGCCATCACCGACGCCGCGCGCGGCCAGCTTTTCAGCGCTTAAAAACGCTCGTGCGGGTGCAGATAGCGCCACTGGCCCGGCGCCAGTTGCGACAGCGCCACGCGGCCCACGCGCATGCGCTTCATGCTCACAATTTGCAAGTCCACGCGCTCGCACACGAAGGCAATCAGTCCCGGGTGCACGCCCTTGAGGGCAAAACGCAGCTTGGACGAGCCTTCGCTGGTGCTGTTGAGGCTGACCTTGAGCGCCGGCAGCGCCCGCCCATCGCTGGCCAAGCCGTGGTTCAGGCGGTCGAGCGCGGCGGGGGGCACTTCGCCGGCCACTTCAACCATGATTTCTTGCTCCATCACGCTGGCGTCTTCGGTCAGCTTGCGCAGCACGCGCCAGTCTTGTGTGAACACCACCAGCCCGCTGGCACCGGTCTCCAGCGGCACGGTGGCGCTGAGCTTGGAGAAATGGCGTTTCAGCAGGCGCACGCCCGAGGCGTCGTCGGCCGCATGGGTCTCGGCCTTGAGCAATTGTTGCGCCGGCTTGATGTGCCGGTTGGCCTCGCCCAGGGCAGCCAGGGTGTCGTAGCCGGGCGGTTTGTGCAGCAGGAAGGTGACGTCGGTTTGAACCATCAGGCTGGCATCTGGGTCAATGGTGACGGTCTGCTCGGCCACCCGAAACATGGGCTCTTCAATCACCAGCCCGTTGACGCTGACCCAGCCGCCGGCGATGTACTGCTCGGCCTCGCGGCGGGAGCAGGGAATCATCTCGGCCACGCGTTTGGCCAGGCGTTCATCCTGCCGAACCGCTGTTTTGGCAGTCATACGGGGGCGCGGCGCAGCAGCGCGCGGGGAATGTGGGGGCGGTGCAGTCATTGGGGGTGAATGGTAACCGTCAGCCGGGACCGGGCCGCTAGGCTTGGCCCGTCTGAAGGCGCGCCACATGCGCCAGCAGCGAACGTTTGGCCACCGGCCACAGGCGGGCGGGCACATCGTCGTAGGCTTTCTCGACCCAATCGTCCAGCGTGCCGTGCGGGTGCGCTTGCATCACACGCCAAATTTTGGCCTCGCGTTTCAGGCGGTGGGCTTTGAGGTGGGCAATGGCCTGCTCGGCTTCGCCCAGGACGTAGCCGTGCGCGGGCAGGATGAAGTCGATCTTCAGGCTGTCGCAGGCCTGGCTCAGGGTGTCGAGTGAATCGAGGTAGGCGCTCATGTCGCCATCAGGCGGGTCGATCA
>JBIKZP010000238.1:0-4614 GCA_044354655.1 Rhodoferax sp.
AACATTGGCGAGCCCGACTTCACCGCCCCGCCCCTGGTCCAGGAAGCCGCTGCCCGCGCCATCCGGGACGGCCGCACCCAGTACACCGCAGCCACCGGTTTGCCCGCCTTGCGAGAGCACATCAGCGACTGGTACACCCAGCGTTTTGGCGTGTCCGTGCCCGCCAGCCGCATTGTGGTTACCGCAGGCGCTTCGGCCGCCCTGCAACTGGCTTGCCTGGCCCTGATTGAGGCCGGCGATGAAGTGCTGATGCCCGACCCCAGCTACCCGTGCAACCGCCAGTTCGTCAGCGCCGCCGACGGCACGCCGGTACTCATTCCCACCACTGCTGCAGAGCGCTTTCAGTTAAGCGCCGACAAAGTGGCCGACCGTTGGGGCGACAAAACCCGCGGGGTACTGCTGGCCTCGCCCTCCAACCCCACCGGAACCTCGATTCATCCTGACGAATTGCGCCGCATCCACCAGACCGTGAGCCAGCGCGGCGGCATTACCCTGGTCGATGAGATTTACCTGGGCCTGAGCTTTGACGAACAATTCGGCCAAACGGCGCTGGCCATAGACGACCAGATCATCAGCATCAACAGCTTCAGCAAATATTTCAACATGACGGGCTGGCGCCTGGGCTGGCTGGTGGTGCCCGAAATACTGGTGCCGGTGATAGAGCGCCTGGCGCAAAACCTCTTTATTTGCCCCAGCACCCTGGCACAACACGCCGCGTTGGCGTGCTTCGAGCAGGCCAGTCTGGCCGAGTACGAGCGCCGGCGCACCGAGTTCAAGGCCCGGCGTGATTACTTCATTCCTGCCCTTCAGGCGCTCGGTTTGCAGGTGCCAGTGATGCCCGATGGCGCCTTTTATGCCTGGGCCGACTGCCGTGAAGCCTGCCAGAAATTGCAGGTCAAAGACAGTTGGGCGCTGGCCTTTGAAGTGATGCAACGCGCCCACGTAGCTGTCACCCCCGGACGCGACTTTGGCACGGCCGACACCGCGCATTTCATCCGCTTTTCTACCGCCAACTCCATGGCGCAACTGCAAACTGCCATTGCGCGTTTACAGGCCCTGCTGGCATGAGCGCAGCCCTGCCCGCCAGTACGCGCCTCACGGCCCCGTTCACCTGGCCAGTGCGTATTTACTGGGAAGACACCGATGCCGGCGGCATTGTGTTTTACGCCAATTACCTGAAGTTTTTTGAGCGCGCCCGCACCGAATGGCTGCGCGCGCTAGGCCTGCAACAAAGACTGTTGCGCGACACCTATGACGGCATGTTTGTGGTGAGCGACACCACGCTGCGCTACCACCAGCCGGCCCGGCTGGACGACCAACTGCTGGTGAGCGTCACGCCGCAAGACATTGGCCGCGCCACACTCACGCTGCAGCAAGAAGCCAGTCTGCTCACCCCGACTGGTCAGACCCTGCTGTGTGAAGGTACTATCCGCGTCGGCTGGGTCAATTCCAGCAGTTTGAAGCCGGCAAGAATTCCCTCTCTTATTCTGGAACTCCTGAAATGAATCAAGACCTGTCTATTGTTCAACTGGTACTCCACGCCAGCCTGGTGGTGCAACTGGTCATCACGCTGCTGGTTGTCATCTCTGTCTCCAGCTGGGCCGCCATATTTCGCAAACTCTTTGCACTGAATAAAGTCAAAGCCCAAAACGACACCTTTGAGCGCGAGTTCTGGTCGGGCGTCAGCCTGAACGACCTGTTTGCTGCTGCCACCCAAAACGCGCGCGTGTCGGGCCCGATGGAGCGCATTTTTGCCAGCGGCATGCGCGAATACCAAAAACTACGAGAGAAACGCATTACCGACCCCGGCACCCTGATGGACGGCGCCCGCCGCGCCATGCGCGCGAGCTTTCAACGCGAGATGGACGTGGTGGAATCCAATTTGTCGTTTCTCGCCTCGGTCGGTTCGGTGTCGCCCTATGTCGGCCTGTTTGGCACCGTGTGGGGCATCATGCACGCCTTCAACGGCCTCGCCTCCTTGCAGCAAGTCACGCTGGCCACCGTGGCCCCCGGCATTGCCGAAGCGCTGGTAGCCACCGCCATTGCCCTGTTTGCGGCCATTCCGGCCGTGGTGGCCTACAACCGCTTCGCCCGCGACATTGACCGCGTGGCCATCCGACTGGAAACCTTCATGGAAGAGTTCACCAACATCTTGCAACGCAACCTGGGCGCCCAATCGGCCTCGGGCCGCTGAAAGGCAGACACCATGGCATCCTTAGTCACCCGGGGGCGCGGACGGCGCACCATCAATGAAATCAACATGGTGCCCTTCATCGATGTGATGCTGGTGCTGCTCATCGTGTTCATGGTGACCGCGCCGCTCATCACCCCTAGCGTCATTGACCTGCCCAGCGTCGGCAAGGCCGCCAAGCAGCCCGACCAAGTGATTCAGGTCATTCTGGGCAAGGACGAGGCGCTGAAACTGAAATGGCAGGACAAAACCGTGGCCGTGGGCATCAAAGACCTGGCCGCTGAAGTGACCAAAGCGCAGACCGGCTTCAGCGACTCCGCCGTGGTCATCAGCGCTGACAAGAACATCAAATATGAAAGCGTGGTCAAGGTCATGGACACCCTGCAACGCGCTGGCGTCAAGCGCGTGGGCTTGTCCGTGCAATTGAACAGCTGACAACCCGCATGCAGACTGCGCCTGACCGACTGGAGTTGCTGCCACCGCCCGACCCCGGCTTGTGGCGCTCGCTGGGCCTGGCCTTGCTGGCCCATGCCGTGCTGTTGGTGGGCCTGAGTTTGGGCATGAGCTGGAAGCGCGAAGCCGTCATCACCACCGCAGCAGCCGAGCTGTGGTCGGCCCTGCCCCAAGAGGCGGCGCCGCCACCCGAGGCCGCCCCGCCCCCCGAGCCGGTGGCGCCCGCCCCTAAGCCTGTGCAAGCCAAGCCCGCCCCCGAGCCCGAGCAACCCATGGCCGACATTGCCCTGAAGAAGCAGAAGCTCGATGAAAAAAAACGCAAGCTTGAAGCGCTTAAACAAGACAAGTTAGAAGCCAAACAACGCGCTGACAAAGCGCTTGAAAAAGAACTCGACAAGAAGAAGCTGGCGCAAGAGAAAGCGCGCAAACTGGCAGACGAAAAAAAGCGCCAGGACCTCGAAGCAAAGAAAGAAGCCCAGGCAGCCAAGGCCCTGGAGGCGCAACGGCAGGACAACATCAAACGCGCCTTGGGAATGGCCGCAGCCACCGGTAGCGCCACTTCCAGTGGCACCGCACTCAAATCCTCGGGGCCATCAGCCAGCTATGGCGGCAAGATTGTGGCGCGCATCAAGCCCAACATCGTGTTCACTGAAGAATTGAACAGCAACCCAGCGGCCGAAATTGAGGTGCGCACCTTGCCTGACGGCACCATCATTGGCCGCAAGCTGGTGAAAACCAGCGGCATCAAGGCCTGGGACGAGGCCGTGTTGAAGGCCATCGACAAAACCGAATCCCTGCCCCGCGACATCGATGGCAGCGTGCCCAGCAGCTTGACCATCAGCTTCAAACCCAAGGACTGAAGCAGGCCCTAAAAGAGCCCCTCTTCAGTCGTAAATAATGCTGGCCTTGCCCTGGTCAGCCTGCACACGCCAGGCGGCTAGCGCGGCTTGGGTTGGGAAAAACTTGGCGCTATCGTCCAACACCATCTCCGCTGTGGCGGCCCCGCTCTCGTCCTGACAAGCCACGGCCAGCCTGACGGCCAGGCCGCGGATAAGCTCCCCGTGTTCCGACATCTCACGCACCGGCGGAAACTCCCTGAGCATGCGCGCCACATCAGGCGTTTTGCCGCCGGTGGCCAGGTTCACATCCACCCGCAAATATTTACCGAAGCGGCAACGCGCCTGCTCCAGGTCCCAGATCTGGGTCACGGTCAATTGCATCCCGCCCGAAAAGCGGTCAGGCTGTTGCTTGCCCATAACTATCACCAACTCATCGTCCTTGAGCAGATGACGGTGGGTGTTGATGAGTGCCTCGTCGGCGCGCGCTTCAATCATGCCGGACTTGTCATCGAGCTTGAACAGCGCAAGCTTGCCGCGCTGGCCGTTGATGACCCGGAAATCCGTGATGATGCCGGCCAGCAGTTGGGGCTCGCGGGTGTCTATCAAATCTTCAATCTGGCGCTTGGCAAAGCGGCGCACCTCGAGTGCCACCTCATCAAACAAATGGCCCGACAGGTAAAAACCCACCGCCGTTTTCTCATGCGTCAGGCGCTCTTTCACGCCCCAGGGCAGGGCATCGACCAAATCGGGCTCTTGGGTGCTGGAGCCGTGGTCGTCCTCGCCCCCCATGTCAAACAAGCCGCCCTGGTTGGCATTAGCCAGTGCGGCAGCGCCAAAGTCAAACGCCCGGTCTACCGAGGCCAACATTGACGCCCGGTTGAGCTGAATGTTGTCAAAGGCGCCCGCCTTGATCAGGGCCTCCACGGTGCGTTTGTTGATGCGGGCACGGTCCACGCGTACACAAAAATCAAACAGGCTTTTGAACGGGCCACTGAGGTCGCCCGAAGGCCCCGCCCCGCGTCCTTCGCGCGCCGCCACAATGGCCTCAATGGCTTGCTGGCCCGTGCCTTTGATGGCCGACAGGCCGTAGCGAATCATCTTGTCGGAGATCGGCTCAAAGCGACTCACGCC
>JBIKZP010000239.1:0-4612 GCA_044354655.1 Rhodoferax sp.
GTCCACACTGGTTATCACGGCGCAGTCGGGATCAATGATGTTGACCGCATCCAGGCGCCCACCCAGCCCCACTTCCAGCACCGCCACGTCCACCGCACTGCGCGCCATCACGTCCAGAATTGCCAAGGTGGAGAACTCAAAATAGGTCAGCGAGACTGCTTGCGGGTGGCTTGCATCGGTCTGGCAGCGCGCCGCTTCCACCCGGGCAAAGGCCGCCACCAATTCAGCTGCGTCCACCGGGTTGCCGCTCAAGCGCAGGCGCTCTTCAAAGTGCACCAGGTGGGGCGAGGTGTAGACCCCGGTACGGTAACCGGCCTGCTGCAGAATAGATTCGAGCATGGCGCAGGTCGAACCCTTGCCGTTGGTGCCCGCCACGGTAATCACCGGGCACGTAAAGGTGATGTGCATGCGCTGGGCCACAGTGCGCACGCGCTCCAGCCCCATATCGATATTTTTGGGGTGCAACTGCTCGCAATGCGCCAGCCAGTCGTCAAGGGTTTGGGGTTGAGTTTTCATAGGGATTCAATATTGTCGCCTAGTGCCTGATGGGCACAGGCCGAATACGGCATGATGCTGCCCATGAACCCTACTCCGATCTCCCTTTACGGCATTTCCAATTGCGACACCGTCAAGAAAGCCCGCGCCTGGCTGACAGCTAACGGGCTGGATTGCCCTTTTCACGACTTCAAAAAACAAGGCGTTCCTGAAAAAGAGCTTGATGCCTGGATCAAGACCCTGGGCTGGGAGCTGCTGGTCAACACCCGCGGCACCACCTGGCGCAAGCTCGACGAGGCCACCCGCGCTGCGGTCACCGACCCGGCCAGCGCCCGCGCTCTGATGCTGGCGCACCCCTCGGTCATCAAGCGCCCGGTTGTGCAATGGGCCGATGGCCGCCTGACCGCAGGCTTTGACGCGACCACCTGGGAGGCCCGTCTGGGCTGAAAAGCGCCCAGGGTGTCCTAAAATCCCCTCCTTCTCTCCATCGAACCGCTTACACCGCACACACCCCATGGCCACCATTCTTCAAAATTTACCCATTGGCCAAAAAGTCGGCATCGCCTTCTCTGGCGGCCTGGACACCAGCGCCGCGCTGCACTGGATGAAACTCAAAGGCGCTGTGCCCTATGCCTACACCGCCAACCTGGGCCAACCCGACGAGACCGACTACGACGCCATCCCGCGCAAGGCCATGGAATACGGCGCTGAAGCCGCCCGCCTGATCGACTGCCGCAGCCAACTGGCCGCGGAAGGCATTGCCGCCATGCAAGCCGGCGCCTTCCATATATCTACAGCCGGGGTGACCTACTTCAACACCACGCCGCTCGGTCGCGCGGTCACCGGCACCATGCTGGTGTCGGCGATGAAAGAGGACGACGTCAACATCTGGGGTGACGGCAGCACTTTCAAGGGCAACGACATTGAGCGTTTTTACCGCTACGGCTTGCTCACCAACCCCTCACTGCGCATCTATAAACCCTGGCTAGACCAACTCTTCATTGACGAATTGGGCGGGCGCGCCGAGATGTCGGCCTTTATGACCCAAGCCGGCTTTGGCTACAAAATGTCGGCCGAAAAAGCCTACTCCACCGACTCCAACATGCTGGGCGCCACGCACGAGGCCAAAGACCTCGAGCACCTCAGCAGCGGCATGACCATCGTCAACCCCATCATGGGCGTGGCGTTCTGGAAAGACGAGGTCGAGGTCAAGCGCGAGCAAGTGACCGTGCGCTTTGAAGAAGGCCAACCGGTCGCCCTCAATGGCGTCGAATACCCCGACCTGGTGTCCCTGATTCTGGAAGCCAACCGCATTGGTGGCCGCCACGGCCTGGGCATGAGCGACCAGATCGAAAACCGCATCATTGAAGCCAAAAGCCGCGGCATTTACGAAGCCCCGGGCTTGGCCCTGCTTTTCATCGCCTACGAGCGCCTGGTCACCGGCATTCACAACGAAGACACCATTGAGCAGTACCGCGAAAACGGCCGCAAACTGGGCCGCCTGCTGTACCAAGGCCGTTGGTTCGATCCCCAAGCCATCATGCTGCGCGAAACTGCCCAGCGTTGGGTGGCGCGTGCCATCACCGGCGAAGTCACGCTGGAGCTGCGCCGCGGCAACGACTACTCGCTGCTCAACACCGAGTCGCCCAACCTGACCTACGCGCCCGAGCGCCTCTCCATGGAAAAAGTGGAAGATGCGCCGTTCAGCCCGCTGGACCGCATTGGGCAGCTCACCATGCGCAACCTGGACATTGTGGACACGCGCGCCAAGCTGGGCATTTACGCCAAGTCTGGCCTGTTGTCGCTCGGCGAAGGCGGCGACTTCCTCAGCCTGACCAACGACACCAGCAAATAAACACCCGGCTTAGCGGTGCCGGGCGCGCAGGCGAAGGCCCGGCAGGCCGGTGGTGTCCTGCTGGCGGCTCAGGTAATTTTTTGCAAGGGGCAGCAAAGCCGATGCCGTGATGCCCAACGCGGCCAAGCCCGGCAGTTGGCCGCTGGCCACGTTGGGTACCCGCATTGAATCCAAGTTGTCCCGGCTCATCAAGGGCTCACCGGGCGCGCATTCAATCAACCAGGCCTGAAGCCAGCCGGCCCAGCGCGGCAAGGCGATAACCGGGCGACCGTGGCCATGGCGCACACCGCTCAAGCGGGCCGCCAACTGCACCAACTGGCGCAGGGTAAAGACCTCCGGGCCACACAACTCAAACACCCGGGGCGCGCCAGCGAGGTGGCCTGAACTCAGACTGCGTACCACCGCATCGGCCACGTCTTGCACCCAAACCGGCTGAAAGCGGGCGTCAGCGCCCGCCAGGGGCATCACGGGGAACACCGCTTGCAGCTTGGCAAACAGGTTCAAAAACTTGTCTTCAGCGCCAAAAATCACGCTGGGGCGCAGCACCGTCAAGGCAAACGCGCCCGGCTGACTGGCCGCCAGTTGCAACACCGCCTCACCCGCACCCTTGCTTTTCAGGTAATGGGACGGCGCCGCCTCAGGCTGCACATCGTTCACGCCCAACGCGCTCACGTGCACCAACTGCGTCACCTGGGCTTGCAGGCAAGCGCGGGCTAGTTTGCGCGGCAGTTCTACATGCGCCTTGTTGAAAGCGGCTGGCGAGCCATGCAAGATCGCAACCAGGTTCACCACGGCCTCATGGCCGGCCACTGCTTGGGCCAGCGCGGCCTCGTCGTGCACATTGAGCTCCAGCACGGTCAGACCGGGCAAATGCTGCACATGGCGGGCATTGTCACGTCGCCTGGTGGGCACAGTGACCTGCCAGCCCTGGCGCACCAGTTTTTCACACACATGGGCGCCAACAAAGCCCGTTCCACCCAGCACAAGTATTTTTTTCATGCCCCGAATTTAGCCTGTTCACCGTGCAGGTGCCTGCCTGGGGTCAAAGAAGTCGCTAACATGACGGCTTTTTCATTGTTTCAGCGCACTATGACCACCACCAGCATCGCCAACGTCACCCTCAACACCCAGGCCAGCGTCTACTTTGACGGCAAATGCGTCAGCCACAGCTTTGTGACCGCTGAAGGCATTAAAAAATCAGTCGGTGTGGTGCTGCCCGCCAACCTGACCTTTGGCACCGCGGCCCCCGAAATCATGGAATGCGTGGCCGGTGACTGCGAGTACAAACTCGCGGGCACCGAGGCCTGGAAAAAATGCGCGGCAGGTGAACAGTTCAGCGTGCCGGGCAACTCTTCATTTGACATCCGTGTCAGCAACGCCTTTCATTACATCTGCCATTACGGTTGAAGCCGATAGATCGGCTGGAAGGGCTGTTGCCTAGCCTGCGCTGATCGTCCACAGCGCGGGCAAGTTGCCGAGTGTTCTCAGAATTAGACTTAATTCACCGCTGCGCACCAACTTGCTGGCGTGCTCTATGTCGGGCGCCAGATAGCGGTCTTGTGCCATCGCAGGCACCTCACGGCGCAGCAAGGCATGCACCTGCTCCAGCGCAACTGAGCTTTGCAAAGGCCGCAAAAACTCAATGCCCTGCGCTGCCGCCAACAACTCAATGCCCAAAATATGCGCCGTGTTGCTGATCATGGCCTGCAGACGCCGGGCCGCAAAAGTGGCCATGGACACATGGTCTTCTTGGTTCGCGCTGGTGGGCAAGCTGTCCACACTGGCCGGGTGCGCCAGCGATTTGTTTTCCGAGGCCAAAGCCGCCGCCGTGACGTGGGCAATCATGAAGCCGCTGTTGAGCCCCGCATCTGCCGTTAAAAAAGGCGGCAGACGCGACACGCTGGCATCAATCAGCATGGCAATGCGGCGTTCGGCAATGGCGCCCACCTCGGCAATGGCCAGGGCCATGCCGTCGGCAGCCAGCGCTACCGGCTCGGCGTGAAAGTTGCCGCCCGACAGCATCACGCCATCTTCAGCAAACACCAGGGGGTTGTCGGTCACCGCATTGGCTTCACGCACCAGCACCAGCGCACCGTGGCGCAACTGATCCAGGCAAGCCCCAACCACTTGGGGCTGGCAGCGCAGGCAATACGGGTCTTGCACACGGTCGTCACCGTCCAGGTGCGAGCTGCGAATGGCGCTGCCTTTGAGCAACTCGCGGTAGTACTGGGCCACATCTATTTGGCCCGGCTGACCACGCAG
>JBIKZP010000240.1:0-4579 GCA_044354655.1 Rhodoferax sp.
GATTTCGACTTTGAACTTCCACCCGAACTGATTGCCCAGCACCCGGCGCCTGAGCGCAGTGGTTCGCGTTTGCTAGACAGTACGGGCGCCACGCCGGTGGACCGTATTTTTCGTGACCTACCCCAGCTCTTGAAACAAGGTGATCTGGTGGTGTTCAACGACACCAAGGTCATCAACGCCCGCCTGTTTGGCGAAAAACCCACCGGCGGCAAACTGGAACTGTTGATTGAACGGGTGTTAGGCGGCAACCAAGTGGCCGCGCACATGCGTGTGAGCAAAAAACCCGAGGTCGGCACCACGGTCGCGCTGGTGGGTGCGCCTGGCACGCAGGACAACTTGCGCGCCACGCTGCTGGGCCGCTGGCCGGATGCCGAGGGTCCGTTGTTTCGTTTTGTGCTCTCCAACGACGCCGGCGATGACCCCCATACTTTGATGGCACGCCATGGCCATGTACCCCTGCCGCCCTACATTACCCACGCGGATTCGGCGCAAGACGCGCAGCGTTACCAAACCGTGTTTGCCAAAAACCCCGGCGCCGTGGCCGCACCCACCGCTGCGCTGCATTTTGATGACGCACTATTGGCTGCGATTGACGCCCTGGGCGTGCAGCGCGCGCATGTCACCCTGCATGTGGGGGCAGGCACTTTTCAGCCCGTCAAAACTGAGAATTTGGCAGAGCACCACATGCACAGCGAGTGGTACGACGTGCCGCTGCAAACCCAACAAGCCATTGCCGAGTGCCGCGCCCGTGGCGGGCGTCTGGTGGCGGTGGGAACCACCACCGTGCGTACGCTGGAGTCTTGGGCGCAAAGCGGTCAAACCCGTGGTGATACACAAATTTTCATCACGCCGGGGTTTGAGTTCCAACTGGTTGATCTGCTGGTCACCAACTTTCACCTGCCCAAATCAAGCCTGATGATGCTGGTGAGCGCGTTTGCCGGTTATGACCACATCATGGCTTTGTACGCCCACGCCATTCGGACGCAGTACCGTTTCTTCAGCTACGGCGACGCGATGCTGCTAGCGCGCCAGCGCTGAATCGGCTCTTGCTGCCAAATGGAGCCCTGTTTTCGGCAAGCCGCCCCCAGCACCCCCCTCCTACAATCCTTTCCATGTTGAAATTTGAACTCCTTAAAACAGACCCTGCCACTGGCAGTTACGCTGGCAGCCATGCACGCCGCGGCACGCTGACGCTTAACCACGGCGTGGTGCAAACACCCATCTTCATGCCGGTGGGCACTTACGGCACGGTCAAGGGCGTGATGCCGCGCAGCCTGGAAGACATGGGCGCGCAAATTATTTTGGGCAACACTTTCCATTTGTGGATGCGCCCGGGGACCGAGGTGGTTCAGCAGTTTGGCGGCTTGCATGCTTTTGAGCGCTGGGACAAACCCATACTCACCGACTCCGGCGGTTTTCAGGTCTGGAGCCTGGGCGAGATGCGCAAGATCACCGAAGAAGGCGTGAAGTTTTCTTCACCGGTTAACGGCGACAAGCTGTTTCTCACGCCCGAGATCTCCATGCAGATCCAGACCACGCTCAACTCCGACATCGTGATGCAGTTTGACGAATGCACGCCCTATGTGTCGGTCGAGCCCAAGACCAAAGGCCAGATCACCACCGAGCGCGAGGCCCGTGTTTCCATGGAATTGAGCCTGCGCTGGGCCAAGCGCTGCCAGGACGAGTTTGCCCGGCTGCAAAACCCCAACGCCCTGTTTGGCATTGTGCAGGGCGGCATGTTCGAGCACCTGCGTGACGAGTCTCTGGCCGGGCTGGAAGCCCTGGACTTTCCCGGTATCGCCGTGGGCGGCCTGAGCGTGGGCGAGCCCAAGGCCGACATGCTGCGCCTGCTGGAACATGTGGGCCCCAGGTTGCCCACCCACAAGCCGCACTACCTGATGGGCGTGGGCACGCCGGAAGACTTGATCGCCGGGGTGCAAAACGGCATTGATATGTTTGACTGCGTCATGCCCACGCGCAATGCCCGTAACGGCCACTTGTTCACCCGCTTTGGCGACCTGAAAATTCGCAATGCCCGGCACAAAACCGACCAGCGCCCGCTCGATGAAACCTGCACCTGCTACGCCTGCGCCGGCAGTACCCGAGCCGATGGCAGCAACCTGGGCGGCTTCAGCCGTGCTTACCTGCACCACCTGGACCGCTGCGGCGAAATGCTCGGCCCCATGCTGGCGAGCATTCACAACCTGCATTACTACCTGAACCTGATGCGCGAAGTGCGCGAGGCGCTGGACGCTGGCACCTTGGGCGCCTACGTGGCGCAGTTTCATGTCGACCGGGCGCGTGGGGTGTAAGGCTAAGCGCTGGTGAAGACCGTCAATACCCCGGTGTAACCGTAGAGGTGCTTGCGGGCGATTTCGCCGCTGGCGAAGAAACCCACCAGAGGCACATCGCCCAGGGCCCGGCGAATAATTTGCAGCTCGGCACTGGGACCACCAAAATGCGGACCCCCGCGCCCAGAGCAGCTCACATAAATGGCGCCCGCAATGCCGCGCGCTGGATGCGGTGCAGATTCGGCCTCAGAAGCAGCCATGGCCAGGGCCGCCTCTACCGGCAGTTCCTCGGGCTCCAGTTCTTCACGAATTTCAGCGCAGATGCGCATCAGGTCAGCCTTGGCGGCTTGGCGGTTGCGCTGACAAAACGCCAGTTGCATGCCCAGCTCTACCTGCGAGGCCAAAGCCACGCCCCGGCGCTTGGGGTCCAGTCCAATGATGTGACGCACCACCACCTCGGTGCCAAAGTTGCCGGTGCGGCCTACGGCTTGGCGGTCGCTGGCGATGCTCTCCTGAGACGGGGTCATTAAACCGGCCAGGGTAGCGCGCACCGCTTGCAGCGCGGTTTCTGGCTGGTCCAGCGAGACATTGAGTTCTCGCAACAACACGTCCAGGGCAGGTTCCCCGTCTAGCTCAGTCACCAGGTTGCTGTCTGCGCCGGTCACCACATGGGCGCGCGACAGCGGCACACAACCTTGCGTCACGCGCGATACCAGGCTGATGCCTTCACCAAACGCCACGCCGCTCAAGCCACCGCTGAAGACACCGCTGGCACCGCCATGCCCACTGAGGTTGCCGTTGCCGCCCACGGCAAATTGCACACTCTGGCGGCGACTGGCTGACAGGCCGCCAAACAGATAACCCGAATCGGTGCGCAAAGCCATCTCTTCAATCAGCTCGGGCAAGTCCGGCGTGCTGGGGTCGGCATGGATGAGCGCGGTGTGGGCCTCAAAGCCCAGCCCCAGCGGCGCGACACCAGAGAACACGCGGTATTGATCGGGCGGCAACTCACACAGCATGAGCGCGAGCGCAGGCTCGTCAAAATATTCGGCGTTATTGCTGGCCACCCCCACCCCCACGGTGCCAGACCAGTCGGCAATCTCGGGCAACTCAGCACTCAGATGCGCCAGGATGTCTGGTGCCTGAGCCGCGTAATGGTCGGTGATGTAGAGCAGCGCCAAAGTGGGCGAGCTTGCGTAACCGTGCAGCGCCATTTGCGCACGCACTTGGGCCAGCACCAGGCCTGCAGCCATTTGCCACTGCGGATGCGTGGCATGGCCGTAGGGAAATAATTTCATCAGTCAGTTAACCAGGGAAAGAAAGTTTTAGCGCTTGGCCGCAGCGGTTTTTTTAGCCGCCTTCTTGGCCGGCTTCTTGGCGACAGACTTAGCGGCTGGCTTGGCAGCAGATTTGGGTTTCGTCGCAGCTTTAGCCGCCGCGTTGCCGGCACCTGAACTGGGCTTGGGCATGCTTTTAGCAGCGTCTTTCATCGCGCTAGCTGCTATGTGCTGAAACTGCTGGGTCAGCGAGCCCCACAACTGCAGCGGGTCTACCAGGCCTGCAGCGGCGGTGGCGGCAACCGGTTTGGCCGCCTTGCTCACTTTCTTGGCCACTTCTTCGGCTTCTTCGGCGGCGTCAGACAGCGACTTGGCCGTGGCAGCGGCTTTTTCGGTGACGCTTTGCACGCTGGAGGCCACAGTGTCAGCCGCCTTTAGCTTGAGCGCGTTGGCCATGTCCGCAAAATTGAAATTCATTCCTTTGAGGGTGGCCAGGGTCATTTTTTGCACTTCCAGCGCTTGCACAGTGGCGCCCAGGGCCTTGGAGTTTTGCTCCAGCCAGAAATGCACAGCCTTGAGCTCGGTGATGCGCTTTTCCAACTCTTCCACGTTCAGGGTGGGCGCAATCCAGTTGGCCAGGTTAGGCATTTGGGGCACCGCCTCTGAGGTCCCTTTGGCCAGGTTCTGCAAAAAATCAAAGCCGGGCACGAATTTGCCAAAACCGGCGTTCAGTGAATCAGTCATGTGGTGCTCCTATAGGGGTGGAAGAGAAGTGCAACGGGCTGGTCCAAGGCGCGTCAACAGTGAACCAACAGCTTACCCCAAAGCCTGCGCTCCAAGAACGGGTTTCTGCACGTTTTAGCAGTCAGGCCCAGGCATCAACGCACGGGCCGCCTGGGCGGCCCATGGATCAGCCAAAAGTTACGCAAGCCGAATGACGGCTTAATGGGAGTGCTTGCCAGCCTCCATGCCGTCTTTACCGCCCTTGGCGCCGGGAGCAGCAGTGGTTAC
>JBIKZP010000341.1:0-3562 GCA_044354655.1 Rhodoferax sp.
CGAGCCACTTCGGTCATGCCTTTTTTATGGGCATCGAGTTCTTCCAGAACAATCATGGGCAGGAAGATGTCGTGTTCCTCAAAGCGAAACAGGCACATGGGGTCGTGAAGCAAGACGTTGGTGTCCAGTACAAACAACTTGCTGGGGCCTTGGCGCTTGGTTTTCTTGGCCTTGACTTCTGGCAAGGCAGAGGGCTTGGGCAAGCTTGCCTTGACGGGCTCTTCTGTTCGGCCCACTGTTGCGCGTTCAGCTTGTTTTTCTAACCGTGGTGAAAGCTGGGCGGACTTGACTGGCGCCTTCGCAATTGACCTGGCGGCTCTTCCTCTTCCAGTCTGCTCATTTCCAGGAGCCATCAAGGCCGAAGGAGAAGGTTCCGGTGCTGCCACCGCTGCCGGTGTGGTTTGGGGTGCCTGGGTGGGTTGGCGGGCGCGAGCGGGTTTGTCGTAATCCTGCTCAGCAAGTAATGCGGCTCGTTTGGCGGGGGCGGTAGGCAATGGCATCTTGATTAAGGCTCGGTGTGAGGGCAGAACAGACAGGCTCTAGAAGTTAAAAAGCCGCCTTGAGACCAGGGCGGCTTTGAGAGATCGTGAGACTTTGAATTTCAGGGTCATGCAAAAGATTATGCATGAGCAATAAGCATGTCCCGTGACTTGGCTTGAAAAGCTCCGGGCTTGTTAGGCCACAACAGCGGCTTTTTTAAGGGCCTTGACAGCAAGCAACACATCATCCACGTGACCAGGCACTTTCAAGCCGCGCCATTCGGCCTTTAGGCAGCCGTCGGCACCGATCAGGAACGTGCTGCGTTCAATGCCTTTGACCTTTTTTCCGTACATGATCTTGTTTTTGACCACGCCAAACATGTGGCACATTTTTTCTTCAGTGTCTGCTATCAATTCGAAGGGCAGTTCCAACTTGGTTTTGAATTCATCATGCGATTTCATGTTGTCGCGTGATACACCAAAAACCGTGGCGCCAGCCTTGATGAAGTCTTTGTACTTGTCCCGAAACTGCATGGCTTCTGTGGTACAGCCAGGCGTGTTGTCCTTGGGATAAAAGTACAGAACGACAACTTTTCCGAGGTGAGAGGTGTTGGAGACTTTGATTCCGCCGGTAGCGTTGGATTCAAATTCAGGGATGGGTTTATTAACAACAATCGCCATGGTTCTTACATCTCGTGTGACAGGATGCGGCATTTTCTGGACATAGGAGCATTCCTATAACGACACCTTTACGCACCCGACTGCAAGGTAGGATTTTACCCTGAAAACTTCAGTTAAACCGGGGGCTGTTGACTGTAATTATTTAAACTGCCTCGGATTCCATCAGCAACGCGACGACGACACGGCGCCCTTCACCAGCCAGAATGTTGTAGGTACGGCATGCCGCCTGGGTGTCCATGGTCTCTACGCCGGTTTGTTGCATGATGAGCGGCCTGATCCAGGCGGCCTGTGGAAAGCGGATTCGGGTTCCGCTGCCAAAAATAATCAATTCTGCACCCAGGTTCGCTAGTTTCTCAAAGTGCGCCGCTGTCAAGTCTTCAAAGCGTGCGCAGTCCCAGGCAAAGCGCTCGCCCTGCGAACCTATGACCACGCTGGTGTTGATTTTTTCGGCCCCGATGCTGACCCAACCGAGGCCATAACCGCTAATGGAGGGCGCGCTAATGAGATCGGGTTGAATCTTCATGAAGTCTAAAAAGATGAGTGAGCTTGTTGCAGTGCGTCAAAGCACAAGATTTGTGGTCAAATTATAGGTTCCGCCCTAGCTTGTTGACTCCCGGAGGGACTTTGAAACATATCCAGAAATCTGCCAAGTTGGCCAATGTGCTGTACGACATCCGCGGCCCCATCATGGATGCCGCTCGGCAGATGGAAGACGAAGGTCAGAAGATCATCAAACTCAATCTCGGCAACCTGGCTGTTTTTGGATTTGATGCCCCTGAAGAAATTCAGCAGGACATGATCCGCAATTTGCCCAATTCAGCCGGCTATTCTGACAGCAAAGGTATTTTTGGTGCGCGTAAGGCGGTCATGCATGAAACCCAGAAGCAGGGCATCGCCGGCGTCACACTCGATGATATTTACTTGGGCAATGGCGCCAGCGAATTGATCGCCATGGCCACCAATGCCTTGCTTGACAATGGCGACGAATTGCTGCTGCCCATGCCCGACTACCCGCTGTGGACGGCAGCCACCAGTCTGTCAGGCGGCACGCCGGTGCATTATGTTTGCGATGAAGCTAATGGCTGGATGCCCAACCTGGACGACATCCGCGCCAAGATCACGCCGCGCACCAAAGGCATCGTGGTGATCAATCCCAACAACCCTACCGGCGTCATCTACTCTGACGCCTTGCTCAAAAGTTTGGTTCAGGTTGCTCGCGAGCATGGATTGGTGATACTGGCCGACGAGGTCTACGACAAGGTTTTGTACGACGATGCCCGGCACACGGCAATGGCGAGTTTGTCCACCGATATCCTGACGCTGACCTTCAACTCACTGAGTAAAAGCTACCGCTCCTGCGGTTACCGTGCGGGTTGGTTGGTGGTCTCTGGCAACAAAAAAATGGCGGCAGACTACATCGAGGGCCTGAACATGCTGTCCAACATGAAGCTATGTGCCAATGTGCCCGGCCAGTGGGCCATTCAAACTGCGCTGGGCGGTTACCAGAGTATCAACGACTTGGTGGGTGAGGGGGGCAGGTTGCGCCGACAGCGCGACCTGGCGTATGAACTGATCACCGCCATTCCGGGCGTGAGTTGTGTCAAGCCCAGTGCGGCCCTGTATATGTTTCCCAAGCTTGACCCGGCGGTTTATCCCATTGAAGACGACCGCCAATTCTTCCTTGAATTGTTGCGTGAAACCCGCGTCATGCTGGTGCAGGGCACGGGCTTTAACTGGCCGCAGCCAGACCACTTTCGCATTGTGTTCCTGCCACATGAAGACGATCTGCGTGAGGCCATTGGCCGAATTGCCAAGTTCCTGGACAGCTATCGCAAACGCAGTACCTCGTGATACGTCACTGATACAAACTCTTACCAATCAAAGCACGGGCCCTGGCCCTTCATTACCTCAAGAATTTATGAAACCGATACAAGTTGGCCTGATGGGCATGGGCGTGGTGGGCTCGGGCACTTTTAATGTCTTGGCGCGCAACCAGGAAGAAATCAAACGCCGTGCCGGGCGTGGCATCGAGATCACGATGGTGGCCGATCTGGACGTCGCCAAGGCGCAAACGCTGGTCGGCCCTGGCGTCAAGGTGGTGGCTGATGCCCGCGCGCTGATTGCCAACCCCGACATTGACATCGTCATCGAACTCATTGGCGGCTACGGTATTGCCAAAACGCTGGTACTTGAAGCCATTGCCGCAGGCAAACATGTGGTCACCGCCAACAAGGCCTTGCTGGCGGTGCACGGTACCGAGATCTTTGCGGCGGCCTCCGCCCGAGGCGTGATGGTGGCTTTTGAGGCGGCAGTGGCCGGTGGCATTCCCATCATCAAAGCCTTGCGCGAAGGCCTGACGGCCAACCGCATCCAGTGGATTGCCGGCATCATCAATGGCACCA
>JBIKZP010000241.1:0-4558 GCA_044354655.1 Rhodoferax sp.
AAGAACGGCAGCAGAACCGTCAAACAAACAAAGGCAGCGGCGTAATGGAGAAGTTTCATGGCGTGCGCCTGAAACAAGAGGTCTCCTAGGCTCGCCAATTATGCAATTTAAATTACAAATAATTTTTTAATTTTTAATAGTACCAACTATTTTTTTATCCCCCCCTTGTCGGCCGTTCTTTCGGGTACGTCTTGACTGACCGCTTCATCGGTTTGAGTCAACACAGCGCGGCAAACGTGGTGGTAGAGGGTTACAGCCCCTTTCTCAATCTAGTGGATGAGATTCACCCTGCAACACAGGAAATATACATAATAATTTATTTATTGAAAAGAATTATTAAATATGCCTGCGTTCTTATTATAAGAATAATAGTCATTTAACCCAATCACAATACAAAAGGAATGAAGTTTCCACTCTAGAAGAAAAGTGGCTACTTCTGGCATACCGCTGTATAAACAAGCAATCAAGGACGGAAGCCGTGAGAATTATTAAAAACAAAACACGTCTGTACTGATAGAATTAAAGAACTATTCAAAAAAAATAAAATATATTTCCATAATTAATACTATTTATTAATTAACAAATATTAATAACAACATTAATATTAATTAAAAACTTATCTCAACCTATTGCAAAACGTAACTTTCAAGGCTGGCAGGTAGCACATTTTGATTGATCAAGCCACGGCTCGCGCCCCCCGTACACCGCTGCAAATCACGCTGTCGGTTTGGCATGCTTTGCTGCTGAGGGAGTCCCTCACCCGCTTGTTTTCAAGTCGGGGGGCTTGGTTTTGGCTGTTGGCAGAGCCGGTACTGCACATGAGCTACATGCTGTTTCTCTACACCGTCATACGCGTCAAGACCGTGGGCGGCATTGACACGGCGATCTGGCTGGTCGCGGGTATTCAGGGTTTTTTATTGTTCCGGCGCACCAGCACCCAGGTGATGAACGGTGTATCGGCCAATCAGCCCCTGTTCAGCTACCGGCAGGTCAAGCCGATTGATACCTTGCTGGTAAGGGGCGGCCTGGAAGCGCTGTTAATGCTGGCGGTTACTACCGTTTTATTGAGTGGCCTCGCGCTTCTGGGCCATTCCACCTTTCCTGAATCACCCTTAACGGTATTTGCCGCTTTTGCAGGCCTATGGCTACTGGGCATGGGCGTTGGGTTTATGGCATCTGTGGGGATTGAACTGATTCCCGAATTGGGCCGGGTCATCAAATTCGTGATGATGCCGCTGGGTATTCTGTCGGGCGTTTTTATTCCCATTACCGCTGCACCGCAACCCTACCGCGACTGGCTTTTACTCAACCCCCTGGCGCACGGTTTGGAGGCCGCTCGTTCAGGCTTTTCCTCCTCTTACCATGGCTTCCCAGACATGAGCCTGGGCTATCTGTACAGCTGGGCCTTGGTTTGTACCTTTCTGGGCTTGGTCCTTCAGAGGCGCTATGCCTTGCGAATGGTGACCCAATGATCTTGGTGCAAGACGTACACAAGCGCTACCAGACCGATCACGGTCCGGGCAAATGGGTGCTGCAAGGCGTCAACTTGACCCTGCCGGCCAAAGTCAGTGTGGGCCTCATTGGCGCAAACGGCGCGGGTAAATCTACCCTGCTGCGCATCATCGGCGGCGTAGACCAGCCCAACAAAGGCCGCGTTCACAGGCAATGCCGCGTGTCCTGGCCCATGGGCTTTGGGGGGGGCTTGCAGGGCTCGCTTACCGGTCGCCAGAATGCCAAGTTTGTCTGCCGCATTCACGGCCACGAAGACGTCATGGCTGATCGCCTGGCCTACATAGAAGATTTTGCAGCGATTGGCGACTCTTTTGACGAGCCCGTCAAAACCTATTCGTCTGGAATGAGGGCAAGACTGCAATTTGGTCTCTCTTTGGCTTTTGACTTTGATGTTTACATCTCGGATGAAGTGACAGGAACTGGGGACGCTGCCTTCAAAAAGAAAGCTGCAGATGCCTTTAAAAATCTCACCGGGCGGGCCAGCATGATCATGGTCTCGCATGGTGAAGGCACCCTGAGACAGTTTTGCTCGGCGGGCATCTGGCTGCATGAAGGCAAGGCGCATTGGTTTGATCAGATTGATGACGCCATAGCGGCCTACAAAGAAAGCATGCATCTCAAATGATTCAACGCATCAAAACTGGCTTGATGCGCCGCCGCATCTTCATTGCCACCTTTCTGGCCTGTGTGTTGGCTGGTTTTTACTGGCTGCTTGTCGCCTCTGACCGCTATGTCTCGGAAGCCCACGTGATCATTCAGCGCACCGATGTCGCAGGTGGACAGGCGATGGACTTCTCGAGTCTGCTCAATGGCACAGGCGGTAGCCGAGCAGAACAGTTGCTGTTGCGCGACCACTTGCTGTCCATAGACATGCTAAGAAAAATTGACACCACCTTGAAGCTGCGCGACCACTACAGCGACGAGCAGCGCGACCCCCTCTCGCGGCTTTGGAACCTGAACACCTCGATTGAATGGCTGCACCGCTATTTCCTGTCGCGCGTGAGTGTAGAACTGGACGACTACGCCGGCGTCTTGGTCATCAAGGCCCAGGCCTATGACCCCAAAACGGCGCATGCCATTTCGTCCTTGATGCTGCAAGAAGGTGGCCGGTTCATGAATGACATGGCGCGCGGTCTGGCTCAAGAACAGGTGAATTTTTTAGAGCAACAACTTGTGCTTATGAACGAGCGCGCCTTGCAAGCGCGACAAGCTGTGTTGAACTTCCAGAACCAAAAGGAACTGGTGTCGCCACAAGGAGCGGCCGAGGCGCTCGCCGGCATCATTGCGCGACTGGACAGTCAGCGCTCTGAGTTACAGACCCAACTCAGCGCCAGCCAAGCTTATCTGGTGCCCAACCACCCGACGCTAGTTTTGATCAACCAGCAGTTGCAGGCCGTAGAAAAACAAATTACCCAGGAAAAAGCCAAATTGGCCTCGCCAGCGGGCAAGACCCTGAACCGAACCGTTGAAGAATTTCAACGCTTGGAGTTGGCTGCGGCTTTTGCACAAGATGTCTACAAGACCGCACTGGTGGCTCTAGAAAAAGGGCGACTGGAAAGCATGCGCACCATCAAAAAAGTGTCGGTGCTCCAGACCCCGTCACTACCGGAGTACCCCCTGGAACCCCGCCGCTTTTACAACACCCTTGTTTTTGTATTGATTGCCCTTTTGCTGGCCGGCAAAGTGCATCTGCTGGAAGCCATCGTGCGTGACCACAAGGACTGAATTCATGGACGCCTCAAAGTATTTTCCCCCTCGCCTGCTGCACCTCCTCCTGTTCACACTGCTGTTGGGACTGGTCTTGTGGTGGCCGCTACCGGCCGTTGGCGCCGGCACTGCAAGCCTTGCCCAGGCCAACACGGTCAAGCAGTTGCCCGCGCCCTTAACGCCGATCGCTGCGCAACCGCCAAGCCCCACCGAATCGGCAAGAGCCGAAGCAGGCGCGCCAGCGCCACAACAGTTGGACTACTCGGCCAACCTGAACAGCGAGGTGTTTGGCGCCAAATTATTCACGGGTGCTTTTGCCCGCCAAGGCTCAACCCAGTTCAACCCGGACTACGCCTTGTCGGTGGGTGACAAGGTGCAGGTGCGGCTTTGGGGCGCCTTTGAGTACGACGCCATCCTGACCCTCGACCCCAAAGGCAACATCTTCTTGCCCAATGCCGGCCCGGTCCAATTATTGGGCGTTCGCAACCAGGACTTGCAACGCCTGGTAGACGTGGCCCTGGCCAAGGTGTTCACAACCAATGTTTTCAGCTATGCCAGTTTGGCAGCGGCACAACCGGTACGTGTATTTGTAGGCGGCAACGTGCAGCGGCCCGGTCTTTACAGCGGCACCAGCATGGCCAGCCTGCTGAATTACCTGGACCAGGCCGGCGGCATTGACCCCGACCGAGGGTCGTTTTTAAACATTCAAATTAAACGCGGCCAGCAAGTGCGCGCCACCGTTAATTTGTACGACTTTTTACTCAGCGGCAACCTGGCCATGACGCAACTGGCCGATGGCGACGTTATTTTTGTCGCGCCGCGTCAAAACACCGTCACCGTGACGGGCCTGGCCGAAAACGCCAAACGTTTTGAATTTTCAGCCCAAAAGCGCAGCGTAGCCGACATGCTCAAACTGGCTAAACCCAAAGCCAGCGCCACCCATGTGCGGGTGGTTCGTAACACCGGCACCGTTAAAAACTTAGAGTACGTTGCGCTGGCCGATGCCTCGCAAGTGTCGCTTCAGTCACTTCAAAACGGCGACGAGCTTGAAATAACGGCCGACAAAAAACCGGGTTCCATCACGGTGCGGGTTGAAGGCGAACACCTCAGTGCCCAAGAATATGTTTTGCCCTATGGCACGCGCATGGCGGCCCTGCTGCAGCAGATTCAGTACTCGGACCGATCTGACCAGGACAACCTGCAGCTGATTCGCCAAAGCGTGAAGGTGCGGCAAAAGCAAATGCTGCAAACCTCGCTAAAGAGCCTGGAAACCGCCGCCTTAACCGCTCGGTCAGGCACCAGCGATGAAGCCAGTCTGCGAAAGGAAGAAGCTGAACTG
>JBIKZP010000015.1:0-14504 GCA_044354655.1 Rhodoferax sp.
CCGCCGTGATTGGCAGCGAAGCGGTGGCGCGGCCCCAGGTCATCAAAAAGCTGTGGGACTACATCAAGGCCAACGGCCTGCAAGACGCCGCCAACAAGCGCGCCATCAACGCCGACGCCAAGCTGCTGGCCGTGTTTGGCAAGCCGCAGGTGACGATGTTTGAGCTCGCCGGCATTGTCGGCAAGCACCTGGGCTAAATCATTTTTGGTGGCCGTGCCATGAGCCACGCGGTGGCGCGATTGCGCACGGCGCGCCTGGCCCAGCTCACCAAGCCCTTCGTGGCGCGCGGCTCACGCGCCGAGCGCTGCCCAGGTTGTCGCCTGCTACCGAGCCACTGCCTGTGCGCGCTGCGGCCGGTCTTGCACACGCCCACCCGGGCAGGCGTCTGTTTGCTAATGGGCGACATTGAAGCCCTCAAACCCAGCAACACCGGCTGGCTGATTGCCGATGTACTGCCCGACACCCACGCTTTCGGCTGGGCACGCACCCGCGTAGACCCGGCGCTGCTGGCCTTGCTGGCCGACCCGCAGTGGCAACCCTACCTGGTGTTTCCGGGGGAGTTTGTGGCGCCTGAGCGGGTAGTAAATTCTCTGATGCCGCAGCGGGCCAAGCGCCCGCTGTTTGTGCTGCTGGACGCCACCTGGGCCGAGGCGCGCAAGATGTTTTTGAAAAGCCCCTACCTGAACCATTTACCGGTGCTGAGCCTGCAGCCCGATCAGGCATCCAACTACCAGCTGCGTCGCTCCACCCGCGACGACCACCTGTGCACCAGCGAAGTCGCTGCCCTGTGCCTCGCATTGGCGGGTGATGCACAGGCCGCCGCCACGCTGGACGCCTACCTGAGCGTCTTCAGCCAACACTACCTGCAGGCGCGCGCGCATGTGCCGGTAGACCTGGAGGACGCTGAGCACCAGCGCTTGCGCCTGTGCACGGCGGCCCACACAGTTGCTGTGGACTGATCGCAAAGAACGCTGGACTTAGAAGCGAAGAAACCGAAATGTCAGGTCTTACAGCTCATCGGGCATCTGCCCGTCAATGTAAAACCAGCGGCCGTCTTGGCGCACGAAGCGGCTGATCTCGTGCAGGCGCTGGCCACGACCGTCCACGCGGTAACGCGCCACAAACTCCACCAGACCGGCGTCGCCCACCATTTGCGCATCACGCACCTCCAGCGCCAGCCACTTAGTGGGCGCCAGCTCCAGTTCGCCGGGCGCGGTGGAGACATGCCAGGTGGCCAGCAAATAGTCGATCAGCCCTAGCGCATAGGCGCTGTAGCGCGAGCGCATGAGCGCCTCGGGCGTGGGCGCGTGCTCGCCCAGGTCCAGCCCCATGTGCCAGGGACGGCAGCACTCGTCATAAGGCAAACCGCTGCTGCAGGGACAGGGCGCATGGCGGGGGTGGATGTTTTTCTTCATGAGGCGCTATTGTGAAGGCTGGTGTGAAGGCAGGTATGAAGGCTGTTGCGCGTGCTGGTGTGCGCACATCTGACGCCGGCGCCGCTGGCCTGGCTGCGCCGGGCAGAACCTGGAGGAACCTAACGTATTGGCTATGATGGACGCGTGACTTTCAGCCTTACCCCATGCCCCAAAACACCCTGCGCCAACTGGTAGGCACCACCCGCTCCGTGCGCAGCAACCGCCACCTCGGTTTGCTGTTGGCGTTTGTGGCGGGCGCCATCAACGCCGGCGGGTTTTTGGCGATTCAACGCTACACCTCGCACATGAGCGGCATTGTCTCGGGCGTGGTGGATGACCTGGTGCTGGGCAACATCACGCTGGCCATTGCCGGGGTGCTGATGGTGCTGACCTTTGTGGCCGGCGCCATGACGACCGCCATTCTCACCAACTGGGCGCGCTTGCGCCGCCTGCACAGTGAGTACGCGCTGAGCTTGTTGCTTGAGTCGGTGCTGCTGCTGCTGTTTGGCCTGCTGGGCACCTACCTGGCCACCTACACCACCTTGCTGCTGCCCGCCACAGCCGCCCTGCTGTGCTTCATCATGGGTTTGCAAAACGCCATCATCACCAAGATGTCGCAGGCCGAGATTCGCACCACGCACATGACCGGCGTCATCACTGACCTGGGCATTGAGCTGGGCAAGCTCTTTTACTGGAACCGCAGCCGCGCCACCATTGACCCGGGCTTTGTGCGCGCCAACCGTGACAAGCTCAAGATTCACGCCCGGCTGCTGGGGTGTTTTCTTGGCGGGGGCCTGAGCGGCGCGCTGGCCTTCAAGTTCATGAGCTATTCCGCCACCGTGCCCTTTGCCGTGCTGCTGGCCGCACTGGCCATCGTGCCGGTGTTTGACGATATTCGCCAGGCGCTACGGTCGGCCCGGCAGCGGCCCGGCGCATGAACGCGATGACACTTGATGTGACGCTACCCGCGCAAGGCCTGAGTTGGGCGGTAGTGGGCGCGGTGTTGCTGGGCGCCTTGTTACACGCGAGCTGGAACGCGCTGGTCAAGTCCAGCGCCGACAAAGACCTGGACATGGTCACCCTGCACCTGATGGGCTCCTTGATCTCCTTGCCACTGCTGGCCATGGTGGGCTGGCCGGCTGCTGCGGCCTGGCCTTTCATTGCCGGCTCAGTGACGCTGCATCTGGGCTATTACCTGACGCTGTCGGGCGCCTACCGCCATGGCGACCTGGGCCTGACGTATCCGCTGATGCGCGGCGTAGCGCCGCTGCTGGTGGCCTTGAGCGCCAGCGCCTTGCTGGGTGAAACGCTCACACCCCTGAGTTGGGTGGGCGTGCTGGGCGTCAGCCTGGGCGTGCTGGTGCTGGGCCTGACGCGCCAGGCGCTGGCGGCGCCTCGGGCACTGGCGTTTGCCTTGACCAACGCCGCCATCATTGCCTGCTACACCGTGGTGGACGGGCAAGGCGTGCGCGCCAATCAGGCTGCCGGTGGCCACGCCTTGCAGTACGTGGCGGCGCTGTTTTTGCTGCACGGCTGGCCCTTCGCTGTATTGAAACTGGCCCAACGCCGAGGCGCGGTGCTGCCTTATGTACGCCAGCGCTGGCTGATAAGCACCCTGGGCGCAGCAGCCTCGCTCGGCTCATACGGCATTGCGCTGTGGGCCATGACACGCGCACCCGTAGCCACGGTGGCGGCGCTGCGCGAAACCTCGGTGCTGTTTGCCCTGGTGCTCAGCACCTGGCTGCTTAAAGAACAGATTTCCATGCGCCGTGTACTGGGCGCCTGCACCCTGCTGGCCGGGGTGATGGCGCTGCGGCTGGGCTAGCGTGCGCCCGGCAGACTTTTAATCCGGCACCTAGTCCGCGTCTTATCCGCTCACCACGCGGTAGCCTGAGGTGCCGGGGCTGGCGATTTCGTAGTCTTCGGTGTGCACCAGCACGCCGTCGGGGCGCAGCAACACAATGCCGTAGGCGCCGGGTTCGTCCACGGAGAGCGTGGTGTCTTCGGCGGCAAAGGGCATGGGTTGCTGGTGGCACGGACTTTTGAACACCGAGAACGCAATGCCGTGGCTGGTGCCGCTGATGGTGCGGTGCACATGGCCGGCAAAGATGTGGCGCACATTGCCGTGGTGCAACAGCAGCTCGTAAAACGCCTCGCCGTTCTTCAGGGCAATGGCGTCCATGCCCACAAAGCCGGTGGCATGCGGCGGGTGGTGCATAAAGATGTGCACCGGGCGCTTGCCCGCGCTGGCGAGTTGCTGCGCCAGCCAATCCATGCGCTGCTCACACAGAAAACCGCTGTAGCTGTCGGGGAAGTTATGCGGCGGCGCAAACAAGGTGTCGAGCAGCAGCAGTCGGGCGCCGTCAGGGTGAACACCCTGGCCGGTGTGGGGCGCAATGTCCAGGGCTTGCTGCACAAACCCGTTGGCGTCCAGCGGCGCTTCTGGGAACACGGACAAAAAATTCTCGCGCTGGTCGTGGTTGCCCAGCAGCAGACTGTAGGGGCAGCGCAGCTCGCTGAGCAAGTCACGCAGGCGCTGGTAAGAGGCGACGTCGCCCCGGTGCGTCAGGTCGCCGGTGAAGAGCACATGGTGGGTGTCGGGGTGGTGCAGGTTGACATGCGCAATGCCTTTGCGCAGCCGCTCCGACGGGTCCAGCCCGATGATGCGCCCGCCCTCAGGCAGGATGTGCAGGTCGGTAAAAACAATCAGCTTACTCATGTCCGGATCTCCTGCTCAGGGTGACGCGCCATGCGCAGGGCCAACATGCCGGCCCCCACAATCACGGCCGCGCCAAGCACGGTGGTGGCGCGTGGAATTTCTTGAAAAAACATAAAGCCCCACAAGGGCGCCCACAAAATACCGGTGTACTCAAATGGCGCCACCCGGTTGGCCTGGGCAATGCGGTAGGCGCTGGTTAAAAACATCATGCCGGTAGCAGCCACGACACCGCAGGCGCTTATCAGCAAGAAGTCGTTGAACGGAATCCACATCCAGCCGCGCACCAGAAAAGCCAGGCTGGGATGCGCCGCGTGCTCAATACCCAGCGCGTACAAAACCAATGCGGTGATCACCGCGCCCAAAAAGAAGCCGGCGTTTTGAAAGAACGACAAGACCGAGGCCGGCTGCGTGGCGCCGAGCTTGCGCGCCATCAACATGGAGGTGCCGTACATGCAGGCCGACAACAGCGACAACAGCGCTGCGGGTTCGAACAAGCCGGTGCCAGGCTGCAACATCACCATCACCCCGGCAAAGCCCAGCAACACAGCCGCCCACACCCGCCAGCCCGAATGCTCGCCCAAGAACGGCCCAGCCAGCGCCGTGACAAACAGCGGCACCGTGAAATACAGCGCCACCGCGTCAGCCAGCGGCAACGCCGGAAAGGCCATGTAATACGCGGTGTACGACACAAACATGATCAAGGCCCGCAGCACCAATGGCCCCAACTGGTTGCCAAACAGTGCGCGCCAACCCACCTCGCGCTGCACCAGCGCAAACAGAATGGGAAACGCCACCAGCGAGCGAATCACCACCACCTGGGTCAGCGGGTAAGCGCCACTGACTTGCTTGATGATGGCGTCTTGCAGCGAGAACACGAACACCCCCAAACAAAGGTACAAAATGCCGCGCGCTGTGTTGTTGTGCATGTCAGGAGGGATCAGATAAGTTTAGGTGATGGGGAATACCGCCACGTATTGTGCCCATGCCAAGGACACGCCCCAGAACTCGGCCAAAGCCCCGCCCCGCTTTAGGCGAAAATCTCCCCAAATCCTACCTTCCCCGAGATTGAAAGCCCCGCATGAAAATTGAAAAAGACACCGTGGTCACCCTGAGCTACCAAGTGGCCGACGCCCAAGGCAAACTCATTGAAGAAGCCAAAGAACCCATGGCCTACCTGCACGGCGGCTACGGCAACACCCTGCCCAAGATTGAAGCCGCCCTAGACGGTCAGAGCGCCGGCTTTCAAACCGTGTTGGCCCTGAGCCCCGAAGACGCCTTTGGCCTGCGCGACGAAAGCCTGGTGCAAACCATTGCCCGCAGCGACTTCCCGCCCGGCGTCAAAGTAGGCGGCCAACTGCGCGGCCACACGCCCGAAGGCCAGGAACAGGTGTTCACCGTCATGAAAATCAAAGGCGACAAAGTGTTGCTAGACGGCAATCACCCCTGGGCCGGCCAAGCCCTGCGCTTTAGCCTGAAGGTGACCGAGGTGCGCGCCGCCTTGGCCGAAGAACTGGCCCACGGCCACGTCCACGGCGCCCACGGCCACCACCATTAAGTCCTGCCGGGCGGCCAGGCGGGTCGCTGCCAAGTTGCAGCTCGGGGTGGGCCTGCAGCAACACCCGCTCAACAGCAGCAGCTGTTGAATCTGCTTGTCCCTTCGCGCTAGTTACACCCATTTGTTTGCCAGTCAGGGCAATATAGAAATATTTGGCAACCAAAATGTGTGTGTTTGACACCTGCCACGCCTTACTCTATAGTAAGGAAAACAGGAATTCAACATGACAACAGCTACCCTCACAAGCAAGGGACAAATCACAATTCCCGCCAATGTTCGGCATGACCTGAAGGTAGATGCAGGTGATCGCGTCGAATTCATACTGATTGCTCCAGGGCGTTACGAGTTCGTGGCGGCCACTCAGAACGTCACCGAACTCAAAGGCATGTTCGGTAAGCCGACGAAAACGATTTCCATTGATGACATGAACAGAGCCATAGCCAAACGTGGAGCGTCTGCACGATGATCGGGCTGGATACCAATGTCCTTGTGCGCTACATCATGCAAGACGACCCAAAGCAATCGCCCAAGGCCTCGGCGCTTATTGAGTCGTTGGACTCTGAAAACCCCGGCTTCATCACAGTGGTTTCGGTTGTTGAGTTGTATTGGGTGCTGACCTCCAGCTATGGCCTCACTGGCCAACAGGTTAAGCAGGCCCTGGAGGTTCTGTTGCGCACAAAGCAGATCATCGTGGACCGTGCTGACCAAGTGCTCAGAGCCTTGCGAGTTTTTGACGATGGCAAAGCGGATTTCGCTGATTGCCTGATTGAGCGCACAGCCGTTTCAGCGGGATGTGGCCAAACAATGACTTTCGACGTTGGTGCTGCAAAGTATGCAGGCATGACTTTGATTCGCTGAACACTAAATCCGCGCATCGCCTTATTTCTCCGACCTGTACGCCGAGGCTTTACGGCGATTTGGGTCAGCGCTGGGCACCACTTCCGTTCGAGAAACGATGCTCATGCCTTGGGCTTGGCCAAACTTGCACAGCCTCTTTAACGTGTTAACTTGAATTGTGGCCTTGCAAAAAACCCACAGGACTACAACCCCACTACAACCCCGCCACATGCAGCGCATTGGCCTGCGCTGTTGCTGCAAACTCTGCCGACAATCGTTCGTCGTGGGCGGCGGATTGCCAGAACTTTTGCGCCAGTTCTCGGGCGCGGGGCCACTGGGCCAGGGTGGCGGTGGTGGGTTGCAGGGCTTGTGCGGCAAAGCTGCGCGGCACCAGCTCGCCGGCTACGGGGGCATACAGCATGGGTAGCATGTCGTAGACGGGGGACAAGGCCCAGCGCTTACCTTGCAGCAGCAAAGAGATGTTGCCGTAGTGGCGGTCGGTGTTGGCGATGAGCAGGCCAAAGGCTTCCAGCAGGGCCAGGGTGTTGGCATCTGCCGTAGTGAGCAATTGGCGAGCGGCCATGCGGGTGGCGGTGGCGGCCCAGTTGTCCATTTGGCCCACGTATTGGGCGTCAAACACCAGCAAAGACACCATGCCGATGCGCCCGCTTGGCTTGAGCGGCGTGCGGTCAAACCGTTCGACCTCCAAAAACACCCGGCCCTGAAAGTTGAAGAGCGTGGTGCGCGCAGCAGACAGCCCGGCTTTCGCCAGAGTTTGCAGCGCCAGGTGTTCGCACACCAGCAGGTCGCGGGTGCGCTGGTCTGTCGGGGTTTGCCCAGCGGCCGAGAACTTGACCAGCACCGGGCGCCCCGCGGTGACGGTGCAAAACTTGGGTTGCTCGCCCCCGGCCGACGAGCCGGGCAGCGTGCCTTGCATGGCTTGCTCGGCCAGCAGTGGGTAGCTTTCTGCACTGGGCACGCGCAAGGTGCGCTCGGGCAGGCTGTGAAAACGCTGGTAGGTGGACTCGCCCAACAGCAGGTTGCCGGGCAGGTCTTCGCCAAACTGGGTGAGGGCGCGCAGCACGTCTTCATCGCTCCAGTGACGCGGGTCGCTGCCGAGTTGCAGCTCGGGGTGGGCCTGGGCAAAGGCGCGCCCCATAAAGCCTTGCGGGCGCATGTCTTCCAGAAACCAGGGCAAGCCGTCGTGGCGTGCGCCTGGGCCACCCACTTCATCGACCCAATAGCCGCCACCCGCCATGGGCACCAACTGCGCAAACAGGCTGACTTGCCCGGTAGCGTCTACCTGCATGATTTGCACAGCACTGCCCACACCCGGCACGGTGCGCGGCAACAGGTAACGCTGGGACCGGGCGGCACCCACTTTGCGCACTTGGCCCGCAGCGGCGAGCTTGGCCAAGGCCCGCGATACGGTGGCCTGGCTGGCGCCAAGTTGGGTCTGAAGCTCTGCGCTGCTCAAGTCTGGCTGTCGGCGCAAGGCTTGCACAATCAAGGGGGCAAGGTCGGGCAAAGCAGCCATGAATAGATACTGAATAGATAAGTGAATCGATAATTTATCCGAAGATCATAGACTATTCTTACATTTCTTGAGGGTTTTTCAACTTATTGAAGGGCTATATGAATAGATACTTGAATAAATAATTGCATAGATACTCATCCCCCGAAACACCCCCCTGGCGCCCTTTATTTCCCTGGTTTCCAGCGCTTGAGCAGCAAGGCGTTGCTCATGACGCTGACCGAGCTCAGGGCCATGGCGGCGCCGGCGACGACGGGGTTTAAAAAGCCCAGTGCGGCCAGCGGAATGCCGGCCACGTTGTAGGCAAAGGCCCAAAACAGGTTTTGCCGAATTTTGGCCACGGTGCGGTCCGAGATGTCCAGGGCGCCGGCCACCAGCGCCGGGTCGCCACGCATGAGGGTGATGCCGGCGGCGTGCATGGCCACGTCGGTGCCGCCACCGCCGGGGTTGCTCATGGCCAGGCCGACATCGGCGGCGGCCAGGGCCGGGGCGTCGTTGACGCCGTCGCCCACCATGGCCACCACATGGCCGCCTGCTTTCAAGGCCATGACGCGCGCGGCCTTGTCGCCGGGCAGCACCTCGGCCATGACTTCGCCGTCTTCAGGGCGCAGACCCAGGCGGCGCGCCATGGCTTCAGCGGCGCCCCGGTTGTCGCCGGAGATCATCACCAGTCGCAAGCCGCGCTGGCGCAAGGCCGCCAGGGCTTCTTTGGCACCGGGTTTGGGCTCGTCGCCAAAGGCCAGCAAGGCGCGCAGTCTCAGGCCGTCGGCAGCGCGCTCCACCATGGCGGACACGCTGGCACCTTGGGCCTGCAAGTCGGCGGCGGCACCGGCCAGGGCGCCCAGGCTCACCTGGAGTTCTTGCAGCCAGTGCAGGCTGCCGATCAGGTAGCTGATGGCACCGACCTCGCCTTCGGTGCCGCGCCCGGGTACCGCGCGCACATCCGTGGGTGGCGCAATGGCCAGGCCGCGCTCTTGCGCCAAGGCCACCACGGCACGCGCCAGCGGGTGTTCGCTGCCGCTTTGCAAACTGGCCGCAGCGGCCAGCACGGCCTGGTGTTTGGCGCTGTCGCTGAGCCTGGGCGCACTGCCAGTCCAGGGCTCGTCTGCCAGCAACAGGGCGGTCAGGCGCGGGCGGCCCACGGTGAGGGTGCCGGTTTTGTCAAAGGCCACGGTGTCGACTTGGTGCGCCAGCTCCAGCGCCTGTGCGTCTTTGATCAAAATGCCAAACTTGGCTGCCACGCCGGTGCCAGCCATGATGGCGGCGGGCGTAGCCAAGCCCAAGGCACAGGGGCAGGCAATCACCAGCACCGCCACGGCGTGTATCACCGCCAGCTCAAACGGGTGGCCCGTCAAATACCAAGCCAGCAACGTGATGATCGACACCACCACCACCACTGGCACAAACACGGCGCTGACCTGGTCCACCAGGCGCTGAATGGGGGCCTTGGCGGCTTGGGCGTCTTCCACCAGCCGGATGATGCGCGCCAGCACGGTCTCGGCACCCACCGCCTTGACCTGCATGACGATGCGGCCTTCGCCGTTGATGGCGCCGCCGGTGAGGGCGGCGCCCACGTCTTTGCTCACGGGCAGGGGCTCGCCGGTGAGCAGCGATTCGTCCACCTGCGTGCGCCCTTGCAGCACCACGCCGTCCACCGGCAGGCGCTCGCCGGGGCGCACCACCAAGTGGTCGCCGGTCAGCACCTCGGCCACGGGCACATCAACCTCGCCGTCCTGGCCCAGCAAGTGCGCCACATCGGGGCGCAGCGCATGCAGGGCGCGAATGGCGGCCGTGGTTTGGCGCTTGGCGCGCGCCTCCAGCCATTTGCCCAGCAGCACCAATGTCACCACCAGGGCGGCGCTCTCAAAGTACAGATGCGGCATGGTGCCTGGGGCGGCGGTGAGCCATAGCCACATAGACAAGGCCCAGCCTGCCGAGGTGCCCAGCGCCACCAGCAGGTCCATGTTGCCACTGAGGGCTAGCAAGGCGTGCCAGCCGGCTTTGTAAAAACGTGCGCCCAACACAAACTGCACCGGGGTGGCCAGCGCAAATTGCAACCAGGGCGCCAACATCCAGTGCTGGCCAAAGAGATCGCCCAGCATGGGCAGCACCAGCGGGGCCGACAAGGCCAGGCCCAGGGCCACCGGCAGAAAGCCAGCCCAGGGCGAGGGGTCGGGCCCGGCCAGCGCAGCGTCTGCGGCTACGGGCTCGTAGCCGGCATCGCGCACGGCGCGGCGCAACAGGGCTTCCATTTGCTCAGACGGCGCAAACACAATGCGGGCCGATTCAGTGGCCAGGTTGACACTGGCGTCTTGCACGCCAGGCACTTTTTTCAGGGCACGCTCAACGCGCCCCACGCACGAGGCGCAGGTCATGCCTTTGATGCCGATGTCCAGGGAGGGCTTAAGGTCTGTACTTGGGTCTGTACTTGGGTTCATAGGCAGAGCTTAGCGTTTGTTGTTTAAGGCAGGGGGCACAATCTGGACAATGGCTGATGTAGGCCAAATTCCCCAGGAGCTTTTTTCATGAACCAAACCTTCACCGTGCAGGGCATGACCTGCGGCCACTGCGAGAAAGCCGTTACCCGTGCCATCCAGAAGCTGGACCCGCAAGCCGAGGTCAGAATTGACCGCGCCGCCAACCAGGTGGACGTACTGTCCGACCAACCGCATGCCGCGCTGGCGCAGGTGATTGCCGACGAGGGCTACCAAGTCAGCGCGTAAAAGAAGTGTGTCCCTAAAGCGTATGCCCTTCGTTTGATACGCATCAAGCGCAGCTGGAGTGCACAAGCGCCCAATGAATTTCTCACACAACACAAGGAGTTCACATGGGCATCAATGAAGGCGATCTCGACCGCACCCTGCGTACCGTCGCCGGTATCGTGTTGCTGGGCCTGATGTACATGGGCACGATTGGCCTGTGGGGCTGGCTCGGCCTGGTGCTGGTAGTGACCGGCGCCGCCGGCTGGTGCCCGCTGTACGCCGCCCTGGGCGTCAACACTTGCCGGGCCAAGCCTGAAGCCTGATACGCCAACAAGCTTAAACCTGCACTTCGCCGCCCAGCGCTTCAAGCAGGGCGGGGAGCAGTTGGCGCAGTTCACCGGTGGCGATGGTGACGTCGGTGTCAAAGCCGTCGTTCTTGCCGGTGGAGGCGCCTTCAAACACCACCTCCAGAAAGGCGATTTTTTTGATCTGCAGGGCCTCGGTCAGCACGAAGGAGACGCGGTTGTTCCATGTCAAGGCCAGGCGGGTGGGCAGTTTGCCGCCCTGCACGTGCTGGCGCACCTCTTCGTTGTCCAGCGGGTGGCGGGCATAGCGCACCACGGCTTTGGACTCGTCGGCGGCTTTCAACTCACATTCACGGTCTACGCTGAAGCCCTGCGGCGCCTCTTGGCTAATGAGCCAGTGCGACATGGCCGCGGTGGGCGACATTTGCGTGTTGAGCAGCGTGGCCGACATATCGGGCAGGCACTTCACCAAGAGGGTCAGCACCTCGTCGGCCTTGGCCTGGCTGGCGGCGTCCACCACCAGGTAGCGCGCCTCGGGGTCTAGCCACACGGTGACCGAGGACTGCTTGGTAAAGGCCAGCGGCATCAACTCCAGCCGAATGTCTTCTTTGATGTCACGGGTTTCTTTTTTGCCGGGTTTGCGCCCGGTGCTGGCCTCTATTTGCGCCACGCGCTCCTTGGCCTTGCGGTTGACCACCGAGCTGGGCAGGGCGCGGGTTTCTAGCATCAGCTTGAGCAAAAACTGCCCGGCCACGGCTTCTGCCAGCGGGCCATGGTCTTCACCACGCGGTTCGGTCCAGCCTATAGATTTCTCCTGGCTGGCGCCGCATTCCACAAAACGCGCACTCTCTAGACTTTCTTCAATTTGCGCCAGGGTGGCCGACCACTGCGGCCCGATTCGGTACACGATCACATTCTTGAACACTTGCTTGCCTTTATCGAATTCACTTAAACCAACTTCACTGAAACTAACTTCACTGAAACAAACGCCATCATCCCACCAATTTTTCACGTTTCTTTACAAAGTCTTATGCGCGGCTTATGGACGCGAAACACAAGGCGCTCACACTCGAATCTGCGCTGTAACCAACCCGGTTCATTCAGCCCCACACCGAAGGAAGCTTTCATGAAATCCATTTTTAAACCCGTTTTAGTCGCCGTCTTGTTAGCTGGTGCTGGTTTTGTAGCGGTCACCCAAGTTCAAGCCGCTGGCGAACCCGGCGGCATGTTCCCCGGCATGCACAGCGGCGCTGGGCACCACATGGGCCGCTCAGGTGACATGAACCCCGCCAAAATGCAGGCCTGGCATAACAAGCACATGGCGGCCCTCAAAGCCAAACTCAAACTCAGCGCCGCACAAGAAAGTGCCTGGACCACGTTCACAGCCGCGATGCAGCCTCCCGCCAAAGCGATGGGCCAGCGCCCGGACATGGCCGAACTGAGCAAATTGCCCACGCCCGAGCGCATTGACAAAATGAAAGCGTTACACGCCGAGCACATGAGCGCCATGAACGCCATGACCGCCGAGATGGACCAACGCGGCGAAGCCGCCAAGACGTTTTACGCCACGCTCAGCGCAGATCAGAAAAAAATATTTGATGCCGAGGCCATGCCCCGCATGGGCCGGGACGGCAGGCATGACCGCCACCAAGGTGGCTCAAAACCTGCAGCGCCAAAACAACCCTGAACGACTCAGCCTGGGCCGGCGCTACCCAGGCGAGGTTAATAAGGCGAAACTAACGAGGCGAGGTTGATCAGGCCAACAGGGTTTTCAACTCGCCGCTGGCCATGAGTTTGGCCAGGTCGTCAGCGCCACCGACCAATTGGCCTTTGACAAAAATCATGGGCAGAGTGGGCCAGCCGGTCCACATCTTCAGGGCATTGCGCTGGCGCCACTGGCTGAAGTAATTGCCGTACGACAGGTAGTGGTAAGGCAGACCGGCTTCGTCCAAGGCCTTGCGCGCTTTCTTGGGGTACGGATTAGCGCCCATGCCCACCACCACAATGGCGTGCTGCGCAATAGCGGCACGTACTTCACTAACGATCGCCTCTTCGTGGCGGGCCACCTTGTCACGGATGGCGGGGTGAATGTGGGACTCGTCGAGTACAAAACGGGGCATGGGGGTTTCCAAGGGGTTTGACAGCTGGGCATTATGCGTTGCCCGGCACTGGACTGGCCACGGCGGCCTCAACCTTCTGCCTAGAGGTGCCGTGGAGATTGGGGCATTACCATCGCTCTATCCTTTAATCCATCACGGATTGACAGCCACACCCTACAACGCATGAAATATTCTGAAAATAGCCTGGGCATCGCGGCCATGCTGGCGGCAGTCGGCTCGTTTTCCTTGATGGACGCGGTCATGAAGTCCTTGACCGACAGCTACCCGCCCATGCAGGTCGCGGCGCTGCGAGGTCTGTCGGCCATGCCGCTGGTCTGCGTCTACGTGCTGTGGCGCCGTGAAGTGCCGCAGCTGTTGCAGGTACGCTGGCCGCTTCACCTGCTACGCGGCGTGCTGGGCGTTCTCATGCTCTACCTGTTTGCGTATGGCGTGCAAAGGCTGACCCTCGCCAATGCTTACACCATCTTCTTCATTGCACCACTGATCATCACCCTGCTGGCGGTTCCATTCCTGAAAGAAACCGTGCACCTTCGGCACTGGATCTGCCTGTTTGGCGGCTTGATAGGCGTGCTGGTGGCCATGCGGCCCAGCGCCAACGCCATGCTGTCCATGGGGGCCTTGGCGGTGCTCGGTTGTGCCTGCTGTTATGCCGTCTCGGCCGTGGCAGGGCGGCTGCTGACCCGCACCGACACCAGCAGCAGCCTGGTCTTCTGGATGACCCTGCTGCTCGGAGTGGGTGCCGGCGTGCTGGCCGCGCCCGACTGGGTCCCGATTGCACCAAAACATGGGTTGCTGATCGTCGCCTTGGCCATCACCGGGTTTTTGGGGCAGCTGGCCATCACCCAGGCCTTCCGCTACGGACAGGCTTCAGTAGTGGCCCCGCTGGAATACACCGCCCTGGTCTGGGGCGCCGGTCTGGACTGGCTGATCTGGCGCACCCTGCCCGGCGCCAGCACGCTGTTCGGTGCGCTGATCGTCATTGGCTGCGGCCTCTACCTGATCCGGCACGCGCGCAACCCGGCGGTACTGGTGGCGCCGGCCTGAGGCTCATTTCAGGGCCACAATTAGCGCCGGCGGTGCGCAAGATTGGCTTGTTGCAACCCCTGGAATGGCGGGCGCTGGTGTCATCGTAAAAGCTGCCGTGCAGGGTGAATTGGATTTGGATGACGGCGACACCGCCGACGCGCTGGCAGACAAGGCTCGGCTCATGACTGCGCTTGACACGATCAACCAGCGTTTCGGCAAGGGCACCATGAAGATGGCCCTGATCGGATTTACCCCAAAGCAGCACCTGGCCATGGCTGCATAACTTTACTT
>JBIKZP010000242.1:0-4544 GCA_044354655.1 Rhodoferax sp.
GAGTCTGTGGGGTCGACTCAAAGTGGGCAGGCTGTACGGACAAAGGTTTGCAACCCGCAGGCAGGCGATGGATGAGGTGATTGACTGGCTGACGTTCTACAACCACCGGCGGTTGCACTCCACGTTGGGCTACGTCAGTCCGATGCAGTTTGAGAAACGCTGGGACGCGGCACAGCAATTGAAGGCCGCATAATGAAGTGGCTAAGCGGTACGTCAAACAGGGGCAGGTTCAGCCCATGGCTGGCCATGTTGCGCACCAGTTCACGTCTGGCCGGTGCGAACACCACTTTTTTCTTACAGCTTCTTTCGTCACCTCGTTCTTTAACATGGATTCGGCCAGCAATCTTTTGAGGCTGTGTTGGCTTGAAATGAATTTTGCAACGACGACTTATTAGACTGAAAATACACCCATTGAATTTTTTGCACCCATTTCGTTCCTATCAGATCATCAACACACCATGCCTCTCGCACTACACACGGTGTATCTTATTGTTGTCAGCGGCCTGGTGGGTTTGTGCATGGGCAGTATTCTGAATAGACTGATCCACCGCTTACCTCGCATGATGTTGGCCAGCGTAGCCCCTGGCACCGTTGAACAAGATCTCGGACTGTACCGGCCGGCATCGCATTGTGTTCATTGCCTTCACCCATTGCGTTGGCACGACAAGGTCCCCCTGATCAGCTTTGCGCGGTTACGCGGGCGTTGTGGCCAGTGCGCGCAGCCTATTTCCTGGCGTTACCCGCTGGTGGAACTTCTTAGCGCCTGTTGGCTCATGAGCTGCACGGCAAAGTGGGGACTGTCACCAACGGCAATGAGCATCGCCGTTGCGGGGCTTTGCCTGATTGCCCTCATGTTCATCGACGCAGAGCACATGCTGTTGCCTGATGCGCTGACTCAGCCTCTGCTTTGGGGCGGGCTATTAAGCGCTTGCGCCGGCTGGACCACAACCCATGCAGAACATGCCATCTTGGGCGCAGCGCTCGGATACACAATGGTGGCCGCTCCAGCGACCCTTTACCGATGGCGAACCGGCATGGAAGGACTTGGTCGAGGTGATGCTAAATTACTGGCAGCCATTGGCGCATGGCAGGGGCTCATGGCGCCACCTGCGGTGCTTTTGTTTGCCGGTATAGGCAGCTTGGTTTGGGTGGTGTGCTGGCGGCGGCAAGCCATGCTGACGCGAACGCCTTACCCGTTTGGCCCCTGGCTGGCTGCTAGCAGCATGTTGGGCTGGTTATGGTTGGGGTGAAAATCCCATAAAAACTGTCCTGGAAACTCAGCTTTAAGGTCTACCCACAAGATCAGAGTCAGACTTGAGCACACGCCCGCCAGAATCGTAAGTGCGCATGCGAACCTCGCCTGAATAAAAATGTGCCTGGACAGGCACGACATAGCGGTGCGAGTACGTCAGCACCAGCATGTAGCCAGGCGTTCGGTTGTGCAAGATATGCTTTTCAGAATTTTGAAACGCCACCTGGACATCACTTAAATATGCCGCCTCAGAAGAACAGGACAAATGGCCAATGAAAAAATTCTCAGTTTGAGCCAACAGGTCTTTGTTCACGGTACTTGGAGACTGGGTACAGTAAACAATGCCGATGTTGAACTTGGCCCCCTCCTTGGCAAACCGTGAATAAATACTCAGGCCGGGACTGCCTTGAGGCGGGAAGATGTTGTGAGCCTCTTCAAAATACACTTGTACGAACTGGTTTTTCAGGCTATTTGAAACAAACTTGCGCTCCTGTTCGTGAAAAAGCGAGGTGCAGATGCTTCGCGCAAAGTATCTCAATAACTTATCGCCAGCACTGCTGAAGTTGACGATGACCGTTTTGCTCTCGTCAAGGGCGAGCAATATGTCTTGCGTGAAATTTCCCACTGATGGGCTGTGAAATGACATGCACGGACGCAACAGGTCAATCGCATGACCACTTCCACACAGGATTTCTATCATGACCGTCTCATCAGAGTCAAAGATGTACTGACCATGCGGGTTGAGGCAGGGGTCATTGCGAAACATGCGAGCAAAACGCGCCACCACACGAATTTCCAAAATCATGGATGAAAAATCGAAGGGCATTGATGGCGCTGGTTTGTTCATCACCTCCATATACGCCGAAGACCGGGTGGTCTGTGAAAACCCTGGGTTGAAGGGCGCCGTCAACCCTTTCTCCAGTAGCCACGCTTTCATCCGGTCAGAGTCGTGCTCACAGCCAAAAGCATCGAGCAAGGCCCAGAACAGCATCCACTTTCGAGTTAACCGCCTGAACTCGATCTCATTCATGAGCGGCAGCTTCACAAGTCTAGGCAAGCGGCAAGTGAACAGGTTGCGCAGTTCGGGGCCGTCCGTGACATCGTCAGACAGGATTTCAGAAATCACCTCCAGCGCCTCGTCCGCGCGCTGGTAAAAATTGAACCGTAGCAAACGTGCGTTGGGGTCGTTTCTGTTTTCAGTCAAGAAGTAGCAGATGCAGCGTGATTGGTAGACCTGCGCCAGTGCTGTGTCGCCATCCTGGGGGTTGATGTTGGCGTATTCGCCATTGACATCGAAAATTAGTTGGCCCACGTTGGGATTGGAAACCGTGGCGTCAAGAATGCCTTGGGCGACGAGCTTGACCACATTGGATTTGCCAAGGCGAGTCTTGCCAAACATCGCGGTCCGCTTGCCACAAATGTCTGTCATTGAGATGCGCGCAGGATGCATGGTTCGGCGGTATCCCTGATCCTCACCGCTGCGAAACACGCCCAACTCAACTTGACTGTTCTGTGAAAGCGTGCCGTTGACCAGCATTTCCATGATGCGCGTCGAAGGCCAGTAAAGGTGAAGATACGACGATGCAAAGCCAATGCTCACATGTGCGCTGAACACTGGCCGCGACTGGCCAGAATTGGGTGCAATGTAACTTCCAAGCACATCGCACTCAAGCACCCCTCGTACACGCTCAGGGCTATCCCATGCCATTCCCTGCGGCAAACTTGCTTGCAACAGATTGCGACAAGTAACTGCTTCACGCGCACTCTCTTCGGGCAAGCGCTCCAGGGAACGCACACGCAGCACGAGCAGCTTCTCCCTCAATAACCTTTGAGGGTCTGGCGAACGAAGGTCCGTAGCGGGCACATCGGAGATCACTGCCAGCAATAACTCCCCTGCAGCCAATTCATGGGCCGTCTGCTCTACGGGCGCTAACAAAAATCGCTGCCGGTCAAAGCCAAGAGTCAGACAGACCCCAAGATGGTAGTCAGGTCCCAGGTCATCGTGACCCAGCCACAGGGACTGGGCTTTGTCTGCATTCATTAGATAAATCCTTACAAAATTGAGTCGTCCAAGGTGCCTCCCGCTCAGGATGTGACTTGAGAGTCACGCCCAGTACACGTCGGGCATACCAAATTTGTCGTGCAGGGCTGGGGCTGTGGTAGGCGCCAAGGGCGCGGTAGGTCGGCCCCCAGATCCTGAAGTTTTCGGACAGGAGCCATGCCGCCACCAGTGTGTTCACGCAGGGGTCCCACAAATCGTTTTCCGTCAGACCATTCTGATGGAGCTTGCCTAGCCAACGGCTGTTGATTTGCATCAGCCCAATGTCATGTGTGCCATCGACGTTACGGTTAAAAGCGCGCGGATTGGCCGATGACTCCACCTGTGCAATAGCCTGCAGCAGCTCTGCCGGCACTCCATAACGGCGCGATGCCCAGTTGATGCAGGCATGGGCAGATGCAGCAGACAACACCAGCAAACCAATCGCCAACCAAGCCGCCCTGTATTTCATGGAACAACGGATGACCACGTATTGGTATGTGGATTGCAAAACTGCAATCTCCCCGAGCTGACATCCAGGCCCAAGCTGGACTGAGCCGACACGCAGGTCTCTCCGACGTTGACCCCTGGCAGGCGAAGACTGTCCACTTGGAGGGATTTCACATGCGCCTCATCGACCGTCGCTGCTCCCAATTCAGCACGGCCGTTCAGGCGCAAACTCTCCCCCTGCATTGAATTGGTCTGCAAATGAGAAAGGCCTTCTATGCGGTGCTGCCCAAAGTTCCAGTCCCCCGAAATCACCGACTGACCGTCCCGTCGCGCCCAATTGGACTCATCGCTCAATGGCGAGACTGATCTAAGTCCCACAATGCCTGGCAAACCCACAAGTCGGGAATCAGTCACCGGGTTGCTCAGTCTGAAACTGCCAATTGGACCCACAAGTTCGTTGCTGAGCGATTCATCGCTGGCGGCGGCTGCACCATCGCCCAGTTCAGTGAAAAGCGTGTTCACCTGATCACGGCGGGTGAACAGCCAAGGTCCGCCATCAAGACGATAAGGCTGAAGGTTGTAGACCAGGGCTTCAAAAGCACTGGGCCGAGTACATGTCGAGGTGCTGCATTGGCTTTTCAACAACACCCCAAGCTGCGCAGGGGCCATTGCCTGCTGGTCAGGCGGAGGGGCCAGCACCTGTGACCCATGGGCCAGCAAGAGGTCCACTGATTGGTGTGATTCCAGCATACCCAGTGTGCGCAATTCATTGACAGTCGGCTGCATGATGTTAAAAACCACGAC
>JBIKZP010000243.1:0-4531 GCA_044354655.1 Rhodoferax sp.
ACAGCCAGCGCGTTCAAAAACCGCCCCACCCTCCAGAATCTGGGTGATGCCGTTACCCTGCAAGGCTTCCCCAGGGGCTTTGTGCCAGGCATCGGACAGAAAGGTGCCGCCATCCAGATCAGCGATGGCGCCGGTGATGCGGGACTGCAAGCCTTTGAGGTACTGGCTCACTAGGCTGGCGCGGGAGGATTCAGGGGTGGGCATATTTATTTGACAACAGTTTCAGCGCGTGGGACCGCAGGGTCCAGCAGCGTAATGGGGGCGGCATTGCCGGGGTTGTAGCCGGTGACGCCGTCAAAAACCTGGGCAATGTTCGCCAAGTCGTGGGGCATATCGCCACTCAAATAGATGAAGTTCTGGGCTGTTATTTCGCGCCGTTTGTAATCCAGTCGCACCATGCCCAAGGGCGTTTTTGCCTGCACGGCGGTTTGGTAGAACCCGCTGCGCCAACCGGGAATATATTTGCGGGTGCCTTCGGGCGCCAGCGCCAACCAAAAGTAGCGGTCTTGTGCGCGCGCTTGGGCAAAAGCGTCTACGGCCTGCCCCACCACACCACGCGGCGAGGTGCGGCTAACGGGCACACCGCCTAGCCAGCTCAGCCAGGCCCCAAACAAGGGAATGCGAAAGAGTTTGTCCTTGCCCCAGAAGTTCAGTTGTATGCCGATGGACCATTTGGCCAGCACCAGAATCACAAAGTCCCAGTTGCTGGTGTGCGGGTAGACCACCAACATGCCCTGGCGGGCCGGCAAGCCTTGGTACAAGACCCGCCAGCCCAGCAGCTTCAACACCCAGGCCGCCAGACGATTGACGCTGGGCTGCACCTGGAACGGCGGCTGGAATGTGGGCGTGTTGCTGCCAGCCATGTGCAGTTAGGATTTCAGGGCCCGGTAACCAATGTCGGTGCGGTATTGCATACCGTCAAAGTGGATGCCCTGCGACACCTCGTAGGCGCGTTGCTGCGCCTGCTTGACGTTGTCGGCCAGCACCGTGACACACAGCACTCGGCCACCGGCGGTTAACACCACGCCGTCTTTTTTGACGGTGCCGGCATGGAACACCACGGCATCATCGGTATCGCACGGCAAACCGGTGATGGGGTCGCCCTTGCGCGGATGCAGCGGGTAACCGTGTGCGGCCATCACCACGCCGAGGGCGGTACGGCGGTCCCAGATCAGCTCCACCTCGTCAAGTCGGCCGTGCGGACCTGGTTCGGTGGCTGCCATCATCACGTCCACCAGGTCTGATTTAAGTCGCATCATGATGGGCTGGGTTTCCGGGTCGCCCATGCGGCAATTGAACTCAAGGGTTTTGGTGTGTCCCTGGACATCAATCATCAAGCCGGCGTACAAAAAGCCGGTGTAGGGAATGCCGTCTTTTTCCATGCCCTTGATGGTGGGCAAAATAATCTCGCGCATGGCACGCGCATGCACATCAGGTGTCACCACGGGCGCGGGCGAGTAGGCGCCCATGCCACCGGTGTTGGGGCCCTGGTCGCCATCGAGCAAGCGTTTGTGGTCCTGACTGGTCGCTAAGGCCAGCACGTGTTTGCCGTCGCACATCACGATAAAGCTGGCTTCTTCACCACTAAGAAATTCTTCAATCACCACCCGGGCGCCGCCTTGGTTATGTGCCACGCCCAAGGTGTTATCCAACAGCATGAAATCCACCGCCTCGTGGGCTTGCGCCAGCGTGGTGGCCACCACCACGCCTTTGCCAGCGGCCAGGCCGTCAGCCTTGACGACGATAGGCGCGCCCACTTTGTCCAGGTAGGCGTGCGCAGCGCTGGCGTCGGTGAAGGTCTCGTAGTCGGCCGTAGGAATGCCGTGGCGTTTCATGAAGGCCTTGGAAAAAGCCTTGGAACTCTCCAGTTGTGCCGCCGCCTGTGTGGGGCCAAACACGCGCAGGCCGTGCTTGCGAAACTCGTCCACCACGCCACTGGCCAGCGGCGCCTCGGGGCCGACCACGGTGAGGCCTATTTTTTGCTCTTGCGCCCAGGCGCGCAGTGCATGAATGTCAGTGATGGGCAGGTTCTCCAAGCGCTCGTCTATGGCCGTGCCGCCGTTACCGGGGGCCACGTACACCATTTGTACTTTGGGAGACTGGGCCAGTTTCCAGGCCAGCGCGTGTTCACGGCCACCGCCGCCAATGACGAGTACGTTCATAGCGCTTCGCTGTCAAATTGGGCGTTGTGGTAGACCTCTTGCGTGTCATCCAGTTCTTCAATCACGTCCAGCAGTTTTTGCATGCGCACGGCATCGTCGCCGCTGAGTTCAATCGGGTTTTCAGCCCGCATGGTGACACCGGCCACCTCGGGCACCAAACCTGCCGCTTCCAGTGCGTTCTTGACTTTCTCAAAGTCGGCATAGGCGGTCAGCACCTCCAGCGCGCCGTCTTCGTCGGAGATCACATCTTCGGCACCGGCCTCTAGCGCCACTTCCATCACCTTGTCCTCATTCGTGCCGGGGGCAAAAATCAACTGGCCGCAGTGTTTGAACTGAAACGCGACCGAACCTTCGGTGCCCATGTTGCCGCCGTGTTTACTCAAGGCGTGACGCACCTCGGCCACGGTGCGCACCTTGTTGTCGGTCATGGTGTCGATGATGATGGCGGCCCCGCCAATGCCGTAGCCCTCGTAGCGAATCTCTTCGTAGTGCACACCTTCCTGGTTACCGGTGGCCTTGTCTATGTTGTATTTGATGCGGTCGGCCGGCATGTTGGCGGCCTTGGCCTTGTCAACGGCCAGGCGCAGACGTGGGTTGATGCTCAAATCTCCGCCTCCGGCACGGGCTGCCACCGTAATTTCGCGGATGATGCGGGTCCAAATCTTCCCCCGCTTTTCGTCTTGGCGTCCTTTACGGTGCTGAATATTGGCCCATTTACTGTGTCCTGCCACGGGAGATCCTTCAAAAAATTCGATACGCTGGGGGACCGATTGTACTTTTGGGCGCCTGCGCTTGATCGGGTGAGCTTGATCTGGCGCCCAACAGCGTTCGCGCATTGCATTACCATTTGCCTACTTTTTAATGGAGAAAGCGCCCCTATGACCAGTTCTGCCCCGCAAACGTCCCAAGTACACCTGGTGGATCATCCGCTGGTCCAGCACAAACTTACCCTGATGCGTCAAAAAAACGCCAGCACCAACAGCTTTCGGCGCCTGCTCAACGAGCTCAGCATGCTGATGGCTTATGAGGTGACACGCGACATGCCCATGCAGGACGTTCAGATCGAGACCCCGCTGGAAACCATGAACGCGAAGGTCATTGACGGCAAAAAACTCGTGCTGGTGTCCATTTTGCGGGCTGGTACCGGCATTCTGGACGGCATGCTGACCGTTGTTCCCGGCGCCCGCGTGGGTCACATTGGCTTGTACCGCGACCCCAAAACATTGCAGGCAGTGGAGTATTACTTCAAGATGCCCAAAGAGATGCAGGAGCGCGACGTGGTGGTGGTGGACCCCATGTTGGCCACCGGCAACTCGGCCGTGGCGGCGGTTGACCGCATCAAGGCCCTGAAGCCCAAATCCATCAAGTTTGTGTGCCTGCTGACCTGCCCTGAAGGCATTGCCACCATGCACAAGGCGCACCCGGATGTGCCCATTTACACCGCCGCTATTGACCGTCAGCTTAATTCACACGGCTACATCCTGCCCGGACTTGGCGATGCCGGTGACCGTATTTTCGGAACGCAATAAACCGGTCAGCTAGCGGCGCCGGGCTGAGCGCACGCCGCTGAGCTCGGCCACGGTGCCCAGCACCTTGGTCAAACGGCCTGAGTCGACCACCTCAATGGTGAAAGTCATCCAGGCCGTGCCTTTGACCGATTGGGTTTGCACGCCAATCACGTTCATTTTTTCTTTGGCAAACACCTCTGAGATATCGCGCAGCAAGCCCTGGCGGTCAGCGGCTTGCACCGCCACGTCCACCGGATATACCGCGCCGGCATTGGCAGCCTGGGGCTGGCCCCATGCCACCTGAATCACACGTTCGCCGTTCTGTTTCACCAATTCACTCAGGTTCGGGCAGTCGGTACGGTGCACGCTCACGCCCTTGCCACGCGTGACAAAGCCGCAGATCGCATCGGGCGGCGCCGGCTTGCAGCACTTGGCCAGCTGCGTCATCAGCGAATCCACCCCCACCACCAGCACCCCGCCTTTGGCCGGGTTGTTCTGGCTGCGCGGTTTTTTCAAAGGCAGGTAGTCGTCATCAGCCTGCAGCGGTTCTGGCGGCCGCAGCACAATCTCGATATTGCGCAATGAGAACTCGTCTTTGCCCACCACCTCAAACAAGTCGTCGGCCGAGTTAAAGCCCAGTTGTGCCGCCAGGTCTTCCAGATTGATGGCCGTTTTGCCTTCGCGCTGCAGCAGCTTCTCTACGGCCTCGCGGCCTTTGGCCACCGTTTCATTCATGGCCAGCGCATTGAACCAGGCCCGCACCTTGGCTTTGGCGCGGTGGCTCACCAGGTAACCCAATTCGGGGTTCAGCCAGTCGCGGGACGGTCCGCCCTCCTTCACCACGGTCACTTCTACCGTTTG
>JBIKZP010000244.1:0-4519 GCA_044354655.1 Rhodoferax sp.
ACGACCTGTGCATTTGACGGTATCGCCTTCAGAGATGTGCTCGTACTCACCCAAGATCACGGAACCGACCGAGTCGCGCTCGAGGTTAAGTGCCAGACCGTAGGTAGGCAAGCCATCGCTGCCGGCCGGGAATTCGAGCATCTCGCCCTGCATCACGTCAGACAGGCCATGAATGCGGCAAATACCGTCAGTCACGGAAACAACCGTACCTTGATTGCGAATGTTGGCGCTGGCGGACAGGCCTTCAATGCGACTCTTGATCTGGTCAGAAATTTCTGCTGGATTGAGCTTCATGACTCTTTCCTTCTTTCGTTAATTGGGCAAACATCCAGAAGCTTGCGCTTCAGGATGTCAGTGCCACTTTCATTTGTTCCAGACGGGCTTTGACAGAAGAGTCAAGAACCTCGTCACCCACCACCACGCGAATGCCCCCGATCAACTCGGGCTGCAATTCGACGGACAAGTTGAGCTTGCGATTGAATCGTTTTTCAAGCGTGACGGCCAATTCGGCCAATGCGGCGCTGTCAATGTTGAAGGCGCTGTAGATCACCGCATCTGACGATCCGCTTTGGGCATTTTTCAGTGCACGAAACTGCGTGGCAATTTCAGGCAAAACGCTCAAGCGGCCGTTTTCGATAACGGTTTTCAGGAAGTTCTTGGCCATGTCTGGAAGCGCCCCTTGGGCAACACCCGCAACAACCTCAAACACCTGAGCTTCCGTCACATTGGGGTTTTCAGCGAATTGAAGCAATTGCGGGTTGGCCGCAATGGCGCTCAATTCTTCAACCCATACAGCTGCAGCATTCAAGTCTGAAGACGAAGCCTTGAACAAGGCTTCGGCGTAAGGACGGGCAATGGTGGCAAGTTCAGCCATGGTTGTCCTCTTACAGCTCTGTCTTCAAACGGCCAAGCAAGTCGGCATGGACGCCAGCATTAACTTCCTTGCGGAGAATCTGCTCGGCACCCTTCACAGCCAATGCCGCAACTTGCTCACGCAGTGCTTCACGGGCTTTGACGGTTTGCTGCTCAGCTTCCACCTTGGCGGCGGCAATGATCTTGCTGCCTTCTTCGGTGGCCTTGACTTTGGCTTCTTCAACGATGGTCTGTCCACGACGCTCGGCTTCCGCCAGGCGAGCCGCAGTTTCGGTGCGCGACTTGGCCAGTTCTTCTTCTACCCGCTTGTTGGCGGAGGAGAGTTCAGACTTGGCTTTGTCGGCAGCCGCCAGGCCGTCGGCGATTTTGCTGGCACGTTCGTCCAATGCAGCTGCTATGGGCGGCCACACGAATTTCATCGTGAACAGCACCAGCAATGCGAAGACGATAGCTTGAGCTACCAGTGTTCCATTAATGTTCACAGTAAATCTCCCTTAATCGGGCTTGCAGCCAGGGCTTACTTGACCAGACGTGCGATTTGAGCGAGGAACGGGTTGGCAGTGGCAAACCACAGAGCAATACCGGTACCGATAATGAACGCAGCGTCAATCAGACCAGCCAAGACGAACATCTTGGTTTGCAGTTCACCCATGAGCTCAGGCTGGCGAGCAGCTGCTTCAAGGTACTTGCTACCCATGATGCCGATACCGATACAAGCACCCAAAGCGCCCAAACCAATAATCAGACCAGCGGCCAGAGCAGCAAAACTAATAACTTCCATGATTGACTCCTAAATTAACAAACAAAAACAAAAACAAAAAAAACAACTAAACCAGATTAATGCGCGTCATGCGCCTGCCCGATGTAGACCAAGGTCAACATCATGAACACAAAGGCTTGCAACAAAATGATGATGATGTGGAACACAGCCCACGCCCATCCAGCCACTATGTGCAGCAACAAAAGCATCAGGCTTGCGGGCTCAGCCGAAAAAGCCCAGGAACCACCCAACAAGGCGATCAGCATAAACACCAGCTCGCCCGCATACATATTGCCAAACAACCGCATGCCATGCGACACGGTTTTGGCTGTGAAAGAGATCAGCTGTTCAGCAATGTTGACCACACCCAGAATCACGGCAAACACCGGGTTCTTGCTGGTACCAAACGGGGCAGACACCAACTCATGCGCCCAGCCGCCCACGCCTTTGATCTTGATGTTGTAGAACAAACAGATGAACAAAACGGAGACTGCCAGACCCATGGTGACCGACAAGTCGGCCGTAGGCACAACGCGCAAATAGGCGTGGTGGGGATCGTGGCCTGCAGCGCCGTAAATCATGGCCCACAGCGTAGGCAGCAGATCCAGGGGCAACAAGTCCATGGCATTGAGCAGAAAAATCCAGACAAAAACCGTCAAGGCCAATGGCGCGACCAATTTGCGGCTTGTGGCGTTGTGGACGATGGATTTAGCCTGTCCATCAACCATTTCCATCAGCATTTCAACGGCGGCCTGGAAGCGACCGGGAACACCGGAGGTGGCCTTGCGAGCAGCTTTCCAGAGAAAGAAGGAGCCCAGCACACCCAACAAAATCGAGAAAAACAAGGAATCCAGATTGAACACCGAGAAGTCAACAATCTCGGTCTGCGGCTTGTTTTGCCAATGCGTCAAGTGGTGAACAATATAGTCACTGGCTGACGGAGCGTTTGCTACTTCGGACATTGTTTACTCTTTAATCAGTTTTTACGTTTTTGGCGCAACAAGAGCGCCAGCCAATATACCTTCAGGGTCACCACCAGGCCAATCAGCATTGCCAACCAGTCCAAGCCGGGAACCAACTGCGGGGCCGCTGCCATCATGCCGACACTCACGCCGATCTTGATCGCTTCCCACACAAAAAAACCAAATCCCGCCGTTGCCGCGTTAATCGATGAGAACTGACTTGTCAGCCCCCGCGCAAACAACGCCGCCGGAATCACTACCGCCAACGCACCATAAGCCGTTGACCACCCCACATTTGTGCGACCGCTTATCCACCAGGCCAGCAGAGCCACCAACACACCTGTGAGCATTTGCAATTGCACAATGCGCCAGGGTGACACGGAAGGCTCTATGTCCCGCAAGGCTTGCGCCTCTTCAGCACTCAGTCGCTTGTAGTCCTGAAACTCGGCATCTTCAGCTTCTGGACTTGAAACAGGCGTGATTATCGTCATATCAAATTACACGCAATTTACAAGTGACTTATGTCACGAAATTTTGCATTATACGTAGAAACCCATGACCGCAATCCGTCGCCCGGCGATAATTAATATATGACCTCACTTCCCCCCCTGCCTTGCTACCTCAACGGTGAGTACACCGAACTCCCCAACGCCAAGATCAGCGTCATGGACCGTGGCTTTATTTTTGGCGACGGCGTGTACGAAGTCGTACCGGTATACGCCGGCCAGCCGTTTCGCTTTGCCCATCACATGGCGCGACTGGACCGCAGCCTCGCCGAGTTGCGTCTGGCCAACCCCCTGAGCCAGGCCGACTGGGCAGCGATGGTGCAGCGCCTGATTGCCGACTATGCCGCCATGATGCAGACAACGCCCAACCAAACCAACCAGCTTATCTATATTCAGATCACGCGCGGCGTAGCCCTGCGCGACCACGTGATGCCGGTCGACCCCGTGCCCACCGTGTTTGCCATGACCAACAAGATGAACTTGGCCACCGAGGTGCAGCGCACCCAAGGCGTGGCCTGCGTGACGGCCGATGACTTTCGCTGGGACAAGGCCCACATCAAGAGCACCAGTCTGCTGGGCGCCGTGTTTGCGCGTCAGATCAGTTTTGACGCAGGCGCGGTCGAGACCGTCATGTTTCGCAACGGTTTTTTAAGCGAGGCGGCGGCCAGCAATGTCTGGGTGGTCAAAAACGGCCAATTGCTCGGCACGCCCAAAGACAACCTGGTGCTTGAAGGCATACGCTACGGTTTGATAGAAGAGATGTGCCAACAGCAAGGCATTGGTTTTGAGCTGCGTCGCATCAGCCGCGCCGAGGTGCTGGAGGCTGACGAGATTTTGCTGTCTTCCGCCACCAAAGAGGTGCTGCCTGTCACCTTGCTGGACGGCCTGCCCGTGGGCAAGGGGCTACCCGGCCCGGTCTACGCCAAACTCTACGCCGCCTACCAACTCGCCAAGGCGGCCCAGGGCAGCACGGTCTAAGTACCAGCGCCCTACTTATATAGACAATCACGTCCATGTCCGCCCCTCCCCCCGCTTCTCGTCCTGAATCGCTGATTGAGTACCCCTCGCTGTTTCCCATCAAGGTCATGGGCATCAAAGTGGACGGCCTGGTTCACGCCATTTCCGTGATTGCCAATCACTTCGACCCCGCGTTTGATGCCTCCACCATTGAGTTGCGCGAAAGCAAAGGTGGCAAGTACCTGGGCGTGACCATCACGGTCACCGCCACCAGTCGCGAGCAACTCGACGAGCTGTACCGCACGCTCTCCACCCACCCGATGGTCAAAGTGGTGCTGTAAACACCGTGGACATCAGCCTGCGCCAACTTGGCCGCGTGGACTACGCCACCACGGTGGCAGCCATGCAGACCTACACCGCCGAGCGTAGTGCTGAAACGCCCGATGCGCTACGGATTTGTG
>JBIKZP010000245.1:0-4509 GCA_044354655.1 Rhodoferax sp.
GCTGGTCTTCAGAGTTATCCATAATCTCCACATGCAGTTTCACAACATTTTGACATCGATTGCGCTTCTCGCCGGGCTGGGGCTGTCTGCCCTGGGCCCGGTTCAGGCCGCGAGTAAAACAGCCCAAGACGAGGCCCTGCTTGAGATGGGTCAAGCCTTCCAGAAAAATGACCGCAAACGCCTGAGCGCCTTGCTGCCTCAAATGCGCGGTCACCTGCTGGAGCCCTGGGCGGCCTACTGGGAGCTGCGCGCCCGGCTCGACCTGGCCAGCGCCAGCGAGGTGCAAGACTTTCTGAGCCGTTATGCCGGCACTTACCAAGAAGACCGGCTGCGCGCCGACTGGCTGCAGGTACTGGGCCAGCGGCGCGACTGGACTGCTTATAGCCAAGAGAAAGCCCGCTACCGCATGAACGACGACCGCGAGCTGCAGTGTTACAGCCTAGCGGTTGATTTTCTGAAGTCTGGTGCCGACGTGTCTGCCGAAGTCAAACGCCAGTGGTACGCCCAAAAAGACGGGGACGACGGCTGCAATTTTGCTGCCAGCCAGCTCTACAGCGCGAAAAAAATAACGCCTGCCGACGTCTGGCAAAAAGTCTGGCTGGCCGCCGAGGCGAACCGCCCACGTGTGGCCAAAACCAGCGCCGAGATCATTGCGCCAGAAGCCGCCAAACCGGTGGAAGAAATTTTGAACAACCCCGGCAAATTTCTGGCCAAGCGCGTCAGCACGTCACGCCGCTACTCTGGCGAATGGGTGGTGCTGGCCCTCACGCGCCAGGCGGTGGTTGACCCCGACCTGGTGGCCACCGAGATGGCCAACCACTGGAGCGTGCAACTCTCACCGGCGCAGCGCGCCTGGGTGTGGGGCGTGGTGGGCAAAAGCGCTGCGCAACGCCTCTCCCCCTTGGCGGTGGAGCACTTTGGCAAGGCCAACAACAGCGACCTCAATGACGACCTGCTGGCCTGGAAGGTGCGCGCCGCCTTGCGCCAGAACCGTTGGAAAGATGTGCTTGCTGCGACCCAGGCCATGAGCGCCGATGCCGCACGCGATAACACCTGGACCTACTGGCGTGCCCGCGCCTTGCTGCAGACCGGCAACACCGAGGCCGAGCGCGCCATGGGTAAAAACCTGCTGGAAGGCATGGCCAGCGTGCGCGGCTTTTACGAACAACTGGCCCTGGAAGACCTGGGCCAACGCATCAGCGCCCCACCCCGCCCGGCGCCTCTCACGTCAGAAGAAAAAGACGCAGCGCGCCACAACCCGGGTCTCAAACGTGCGCTGTACGCCATTCAGATGGGCTTGCGCCCGGAAGGCGTGCGCGAATGGAACTACAGCACCAACCTGCACCAGCGCGGCGGCATGGGCGACCGCGAACTGCTTGCCGCCGCTGACCTGGCCTGCCAAAACGAGGTGTGGGACCGCTGCATCAACACCAGCGACCGCACCAAAGTAGAGATGGACATGGCGCAACGCTACCCCATGCCTTACAAGGACAGCGTGCTGGAACGCTCACGCAAGATTGGCCTGGACCCGGCCTACGTTTACGGCCTGATTCGCCAGGAAAGCCGCTTCATCATGGACGCGCGCTCCGGCGTGGGCGCCTCCGGACTGATGCAGGTGATGCCGCCCACTGCCCGCTGGACCGCCAAAAAAATTGGTATGACCGACTTCAAGCCGCACCAAATAACCGAGCGCGACACCAACATCGCGATTGGCACCGGCTACCTCAAGCTGGTGCTCGATGACTTTGCCGGCTCCATGCCCATGGCGGCAGCCGCCTACAACGCCGGCCCGAGCCGCCCGCGCAACTGGCGCGGCCAGACCGGCGGCCCGGTGCTTGACGCCGCCATCTGGGCTGAGAACGTGCCGTTTCACGAAACCCGTGATTACGTCAAAAAAGTGCTGGCCAACACCACCTTGTACGCCGCCATCATCAGCGGGCAACCCCAGTCGCTCAAAAGCCGCCTGGGTACGGTCGGGCCGCGCGACAGCGCCGCGCCAGACCCGAGCCAAGAACTGCCCTGAGCGGTGCGGGCACGGCCACAGCGCATCAATCAACGCCGTTTTTTTCATCAATCCATACACCGGACGGCGCTAGCATTCCATTTTTGGGAGAAACACACATGATCAAGCTTTACATCGGCAACAAAAATTACTCCTCTTGGTCCATGCGGCCCTGGGTGCTGCTCAAGCAAGCGCAGATTCCATTTGAAGAGATCAAGGTACGCTTTGACTCGTTTGACGCCGGCTCAGAATTTCGCAACACCATGAACGCGGTGAGCCCCACCGGCAAAGTGCCCCTGCTGGTGCACGACGACGTGATGGTGTGGGACACCCTGGCGATTGCGGAATACGTGGCCGAGCAGTTCCCGGTGCAGCATTTGTGGCCGCTGGACCGCACCGCCCGCGCCCATGCCCGCAGCATCTGCGCTGAAATGCACAGCGGCTTCACGGGTCTGCGCGCCAACTGCCCGATGAACATTGAGGCCTCGCTGCCCGAACAAGGCGCGCTGATCTGGCGCGACAAACCCGCCGTGCGGGCCGACGTAGCACGCTTGATCACCATGTGGCAAACCCTGCTCAACAAGTACCGCGGCCCCATGCTGTTTGGCGCCTTCAGCGTGGCAGACGCCTACTACGCCCCGGTCTGCATGCGCCTGAAAACCTATGGGTTGCCGGTGCCGGCCAACATCAGCGCCTATGTGGAGCGGGTCTGCAAATTACCCGGCGTCAAAGCCTGGATCGATGAAGCCCTGGCCGAGGACGATTTTCTCGATTTTGAAGAGCCCTACCGCCTGCACCGCTAAGGCTAGCTAAGACCGGCTAAGACCTGCAAAGACCGGGCCTGCGCCTTTCAGTAAACTGCCCCCATGCAAATTTACATGGTGGGTGGTGCGGTGCGAGATGCCTTGCTGGGCCTGGCGGTGAAAGACCGCGACTGGGTGGTGGTGGGCGCCAGCCCCGAGACCCTGCTGGCCCAGGGCTATGTGGCGGTGGGCAAAGACTTTCCGGTATTTCTGCACCCCAAGACCCACGAGGAATATGCGCTGGCCCGCACCGAGCGAAAAACCGGACCCGGCTACCACGGCTTTGCGGTGCACGCCGCGCCCGACGTGACGCTGGAAGAAGACCTGGCACGGCGCGACCTGACCATCAACGCCATCGCCCTGCCCGCCGCGGCTGCCCAATCCGCTGACCACATAGACGCCAAGCACCCGGACTTGGTGGACCCCTTTCATGGCCGGGCCGACCTGCAAGCCCGGGTGTTTCGCCATGTCACCGACTCGTTTCGTGAAGACCCGGTACGCATCCTGCGCGTGGCGCGACTGGCTGCCCGCTTTGCCGACTTCAGCGTAGCCCCTGACACGCTGGCGCTGATGCGCGAGATGGTGGCCCAAGGCGAGGTAGACCACTTGGTGGCCGAGCGCGTCTGGCAAGAACTGGCCAAGGGCCTGATGGAAGCCATCCCCTCGCGCATGTTCGCCGTGCTGCGCGACTGCGGTGCGCTGGCGCGGTTGCTACCCGAGGTGGACCGCCTGTGGGGCGTGCCGCAACGCGCCGACTACCACCCAGAGATTGACACCGGCGTGCACCTGATGCTGGTGCTCGACATGAGTGCGCGCCTGCAGACCTCCTTGCCGGTGCGCCTGGCCTGCCTGACACATGACCTGGGCAAAGGCACCACCGCGCCCGAACTGCTACCCCGGCACATCGGACATGAGGAGCGCAGCGCGCGCTTACTCAAAACGCTGTGCCAGCGCCTGCGCGTGCCAACCGACTGCCGCGAGCTGGCCGATGTGGTGGCCCGCGAGCACGGCAACATTCACCGCAGCCAAGACCTCAACGCCGCCGCCGTGGTGCGTCTGCTGGAGCGTTGCGACGCCTTTCGCAAACCACAGCGCTTTGCCGACATCGTGCTGGCCTGCACCTGCGATGCCCGCGGACGTGGGGGCGCGGCTGAAAACAGCTACCCACAAGGCCCACGCCTGCTGGCGGCGCTGGAGGCGGCACAGGCGGTGGCCACGCCGGCCATTGCCGAGCAAGCCCTGGCCAGCGGGCTGTCGGGGGTGAAAATAGGTGAGCTGATTCACCAGGCCCGCGTGGAGGCGGTACAACATACGGTAAAAAACACGGTGCAGCAGGCGGTGCCGGTGGCACCCCCTGCAGCCTCTTTTGATTGATGGAACCCCCACACCATGTCCAGTTTGCTGATTGTTGAAGACGACGACTTGCTGCGCGACGCCCTGAGCGCGCAACTGGCCCAAGCCGGCCACACCGTCACACCCGCTGCCGACGGCGCGCAGGCGCAAACGCTGCTGGAGAGCAGCCGCTTTGACGGGGTGATTCTCGACCTGGGCCTGCCCAAGGTGAGCGGCATGGACGTGCTGCGCTGGCTGCGTAAACGTCTGCCAGCCTTGCCGGTGCTGGTGCTGACCGCGCGCGACGGCGTGGAAGACCGCGTGCAAGGCCTCAACGCCGGGGCCGACGATTACCTCACCAAACCCTTCAGC
>JBIKZP010000246.1:0-4499 GCA_044354655.1 Rhodoferax sp.
CACCGACGAGGTGATGAACGAGATCAACATGACGCCGCTGGTGGATGTCATGCTGGTGCTGCTCATCATCTTCATCATCACCGTGCCGGTGATGAAACACGCCATCAACATCGACCTGCCGCGCGCCAGCAATGTGCCGCAAGACGCCAAGCCTGAAACCATTCGTTTGAGCGTGGATGCCGCCGGCCAGTACTTTTGGAATGACGTACCTGTGACCGATGCCAATCTGCCCCTGCAACTGCAAGCCGCCGCAGCCCGTCAGCCGCAGCCCGAACTGCACATCCGTGGCGACAAGGCGGTGCGCTACGAGCGGGTGGCGCAAGCCATGGCGCTGGCTCAGCAAGCAGGCGTGCGCAAGATCGGGTTCATTACCGAGCCAGCACCTTGAGTGCTGTTTTTAGTTTTCATTTTTCAACTTTTCTTTTCTTTTTTCTGGAGAATCCATCATGAAACGCACTGCAAAACTCACTGCAAAACTTACTTTACAACTCACCACACTCGCGCTCCTCATCACGCTAACCTGCGCCAGCGCGATGGCCCAGACTGGGGCCTCCGGCGTGGACGTCAAGGACGCCTGGGTCCGCACCAGCGTGCCAGGCCAGAAAGCCACCGGCGCCTTCATGAAAATCACCGCCAAAGACGGCGCCCAACTGCTTAGTGCCTCCTCGCCCGTCGCGGGTGTGACCGAAGTGCACGAGATGAAGATGGACGGCGACATCATGAAAATGCGCGCTGTGCCCGGCGGCTTGCCTTTGCCCGCTGGCAAGACGGTAGAGCTCAAACCCGGCGGCTACCACGTGATGCTGATGGACCTGAAAGCCGCCTTGCCCAAGGACAGCACCATTCCCCTGACGCTGGTTTTTAAAGACGCCAAGGGTGTGCAAAGCAAGCTCGAACTCAAGGTGCCCGTAACCACTGCTGCTCCCGGCGCCAAGGGCGGTAAAGACGGCATGGAGGCTGGCAAGCACTCCCATTAAGCCGTCATTCGCCTCCTGCAAATTACTGCTGAACCATGGCCCGCCAAACCTCCATCTGCTTTGCTGCTGCCCACGGCACGCGCGTGCTGTGGCTGGCTGTGTTGCTGGCGATTTTTGCAGCCCTGGCGCCCACGCTGTCGCACGCGCTGGCTGCTGCCGGCCAAACGCCAGCCCCGTTGCTGGAGGTGTGCACCAGCAGTGGCATGCGCCCAGCTGGTGCGACCGGGCAGGGCGGCGAGCAGAGCGAAGCGCCGACCTCACTGCAGACGCTGTCTGACTGCTCCTTTTGTTGGCTCGCCACCGACCGGTTGGTCCCTGCGCCGTATTCGGAGCCCTATGCCTTTCTTGGCGCAGTGGCGCACCAGCGGCCCAGGGCAGAACAACCGCACTTTTTCCTTCGTCCATGGGTGCTGGCGCCGCCACCACGCGGCCCCCCTTTTTCCAGTTGATTCCCCTGGTTGTAGTGGTCTGACCGTCTAGGTTCGGTTGGACCGAGAGCGCCGCTGGCTTGGTCTGTCGGCGTGCTCATCATGGTTAATTACATTGGAAATTGCATGGAAACATCAAACTTTTTTTGGCGGGCTGTTCGCGGTTGCCTGCTGTTTATCGCGGCCACCTTTGCCGTAGGCGCCTGGGCCGCCACCGTCGAGGTCACCGACGCCCTGGGCCGTCAGGTCAAGATCAACACACCCGTCAAGCGCGTGGCGCTTAACTTCAATTTTGAAGAATTCACTGCTGTGGCGGGCAAGGACGGTTGGCGCAAGGTCGTGGGCATCTCCCGCGCACCGTGGGAGGGCTGGCGCCCCGTCATCTTCAAACGCTATGCTGCCGTCATTCCCAATCTGCAAGCCATGCCGGACATCGGGCATTCAGACGACGGCACCTTCAGCGCTGAAAAAATTATCGCCCTCAAGCCAGACGTGTTGTTTATGGCTGAGTGGAGCTACAAGGCCCTGCAAACTGCACGCGAGCAGATTGAAGCCGCCGGCATTGCGATTGTGGTGATTGACTACAACGCGCAACTGCTGGAGCATCACCTGGCCTCCACCCGCGCCATCGGCAAGGTCATGGGCACAGAAGCCCGTGCTGAAGAACTGGCCCAGCTGTATGAGCGCGAGTACAAAAACGTGCTCACCCGCATTGCCAAAGCAGGTGGTGCACGCAAGAAGGTCTATGTGGAGTTGGGCCAGGCCGGACCGGAGACAGTGGGCAACAGCTACAGCGGCACCATGTGGGGCAAGCTCATCACCACCTTGGGGGCCGATAACCTGGCCGACGGCAAACTGACCGGGCCCTGGGGTCCGATCAACGCTGAAGCGGTGCTGGCCGAAAATCCAGACCTGATCTTCATGGCGGGCTCATCCTGGGTGAATAAACCCAAGGCCGTGAAAACTGGCTACGAAGCCACGTCTGAAATCACCCGTCAAAGCCTTGCGCCCTATGCGCAGCGCGCGGGTTGGAGCAACCTCAAGGCGGTGAAGAATGGTGAAATCCATGCCATTGAGCATGGCATGTGCCGCACCCTGTTTGACTTTGTGGCTATGCAATACATCGCCAAACGGTTGTATCCGCAAGCCTTTCTTGATGTCGATCCGGAGGTCTCTTTCCGCACCTACCACGACAAGTATTTGCCGGTGGCCTACAGCGGCACCTGGATGCTGCCGCTCAAACCATGAGCACTGCTGCGCGCTTGCATGCGGTAAGCGCCGAGTACCGGCGCGCAGCATCACGGCGTGTCACGGTACTGCTTGGGGCGCTGCTGGCCTTGGGGCTGGGCGTGCTGCTGGATGTCGCCACCGGGCCGGCGTTTTTGCCTCTGTCTGTGGTGGCGCGGGCGGTGCTGGGTTATCCCAGTGAGGCGTCGGTGCAAGCCATTGTCTGGTCTATCCGACTGCCGGTGGCGCTCACAGCGGTGGCAGTGGGGGCGGCGCTGGGTTTGTCTGGCGCCATCATGCAAACCATTTTGAACAATCCCCTGGCGTCGAGCTATACCCTGGGCATTTCAGCCGGGGCCGGGTTTGGCGCATCGCTGGTGATTGTGTTGGGCGCGTCGCTGCCGGTGCCCGAGGCCTACGCCATCCCCCTCAATGCCATGCTGTTTGCCGGGGTGGCTTGTGCTGGTGTTTACCTCATTGGCGGGGCGCGCAAGGCCACCGCTGAAGGGTTGGTGCTGGCGGGGATAGCCTTGTTGTTTTTGTTTCAGGCCCTGACCTCGTTGTTGCAGATGGTGGCCTCGCCCGAATCTTTGCAACAGGTGGTGTTCTGGCTATTCGGCAGTTTGCAAAAGTCTACTTGGCCCAAGTTGTGGGCGCTGCTGGCGGTGCTGGCGGTCTGCGCCCCTTTGCTGGTGCGCGATGTTTGGGGTTTGACGGCGCTGAAACTAGGCGATGCCCGTGCGGCTGCACTGGGTGTGCGGGTGCAGGCGCTACGCATCCGTTGTTTTGTGTTGATCTCAGTCTTGACTGGCATAGCCGTGGCCTTTGTCGGCACCATCGGTTTTGTGGGTTTGGTGGCCCCCCATGTGGCGCGTATGTTCATCGGCGAAGACCAACGCGGCTTGCTGCCCGCCTCCGCACTGATGGGTGCGGTGCTGCTGTCGCTCGCCTCGGTGGCGAGTAAAACTTTGTCGCCTGGCGCCATTCTTCCGATTGGCATCGTCACGTCGCTGATTGGCGTGCCTTTTTTCATCTGGATGGTGCTGCGCACCCGCAGGAGCTATTGGTGAGTATTCAAATTCAAGGGCTGGGGCTGCGGTATGGCAGGCGTGCCGTATTGCATGACATCAGCTTGACAGCACCTACTGGCCGTGTGCTGGGCATTGTGGGACCGAATGGGTCGGGCAAATCGACCTTGGTCAAGGCGATTGCCGGTTTGCTCACAGGGGATGGGACGATTCTGTTCAATGGCAGTGCCACCCGTCCCCGCCACATCGCTTACATGCCGCAAGACCTGCAGGCGCCTATGGCCATGACTGTGCTGGAGGTGGTTCTGCTGGGCCGTCTTGGCCAATTGCGACTCAAAGTCAGCGCACAAGACCTGGATGCGGTGCAGCAGGTGCTGCAAACACTTGGCCTGGTGGCTTTGGCCGGGCGCTATGTGAGTGAACTCAGTGGCGGTCAGCGCCAAATGGTATTTTTGGCGCAGGCGCTGGTTTCGCAACCCCGAGTGCTGCTGCTCGACGAGCCCACCAGTGCGCTCGATATACGGCACCAGTTGGAGGTGCTGGAGGTGGTGCGCAACCTGACCCTGGCGCAGGCGCTGTGCACGGTCATGGTGGTGCATGACCTCAATGCGGCCGCCCGATTTGCCGATGAGGTGGCCTTGCTGCACGAGGGCCGGCTACTGGCCTGGGGCGCCCCGGCAGAGGTTCTGAGCGTAGACAACCTCGCCCGGGGCTTTGGCGTGGAAGCCGAGGCGCTACGCTGCCAAGATGGTCTGGCGGTGGTGATACCCAGGCGGCCCGTGCGTTGATGCCTGGGCCTGACTGCTAAAACGTGCAGAAACCCGTTCTTGGAGCGCAGG
>JBIKZP010000247.1:0-4496 GCA_044354655.1 Rhodoferax sp.
GGCCGCCACGCCGGTGACCTGCTGGCCGAGTATGTGCTGGCCATGAAACACGGCCTGGGCCTGAACAAAATATTGGGCACGGTGCACAGCTACCCCACACTGGCCGAGGCCAATAAATACGCCGCTGGCGTCTGGAAGCGTGCCCACCAGCCCGAGCGCTTGCTGCGCTGGGCCAGGCGCTACCATGACTGGCGCCGGGGCTAAGTCCTGGCCACCCACCTCAACCCAAGCGCACAAGCGCCCAAACTCCTGCCTATGCGCCATCTCGCCCTGTTTTTTCGCTGCTGGTTTATTCAGTCCTTCGGGTCGGTTGCGGTGTGGCCGCGTCACGGTTTGCGCGCCCTGGCCGGCCTGTGCGCCAGCCTGCTGCTGACAGGCGCGCAGGCGCAAAGCCTGCTCGCACCGCTGGTCAGTGCCAGTACAAGTGCCGCCGCCACAGTACCCAGCCAGCCAGGCGAGCCCTGGCGCGTGGTGGGCGTGGGCAAAGACAGCATTCCCGCGACGCGCTTTGACCTGGTGGCGCTGGACGGCGCCCCCGTGTTGCGCCTGCGTACCGAGCGCTCTTATGGCAATCTGGTGCATGACATGCCGACACTGCGCCTGGTACCCAATGCGGTGCTGCGCTGGCGTTGGCGCCTGGACCAGGGCCTGCCACTGGCCGACCTGCGGCGTAAAAGCGGCGACGATTCGCCCCTCAAGGTCTGCGCCCTGTTTGACTTGCCGGCCTCGCAACTGAGCTGGGGCGAACGCAGTCTGCTGCTGCTGGCGCGCAGCCTGAGCAAAGAAACCCTGCCGGGCGCCACCCTTTGCTACATCTGGGACACGCAACTGCCCGAAGGCACGGTACTCGCCAACGCCTACAGCCAGCGGGTGCGCTACCTGGTGCTCAACGGGGCCAATGCGCCGCTCAAGCAATGGGCCAGCCACGAACGCCGTCTGAGTGCTGATTTTTTGCAAGCTTTTGGCCACGAGTCGCGCAGCGTACCGCCGCTGGTGGCGGTGCTGGTGGGGGCCGATGCGGACAACACCGGGGGCAGCAGCCTGGCCTACGCCAGCGACCTGGTCTTGATCAACACACCATGAGGAACAGGCCATGAGGATCACGCCATGACCGGTTTGATGAAAGGCGCCATGCAGTCGCACAAACACCTGGTGCTGCTGGGCGCCGGGCATGCGCACGTGCACTTGCTGGCGCAGGCCACGCGCCAGTCTTTCAACGGTGCGCGCGTGACGCTGGTGGCGCCGTTTGCGCGGCAGCTGTATTCGGGCATGGTGCCGGGTTTTGTGGCGGGACATTACGCCTTGGACGACTGCGTGATTGCAGTAGCGCCGCTGCTGGAAAAAAACGGCATCCGCTGGCTGCAACAAAGCGTCACCGCCCTGGACGCTCAAAAGCGGCGTCTGCGCCTGGACGATGGCACTGAACTGGCCTACGACTGGCTCTCGGTCAACACCGGGCCGGTGCAAGACCGGCAGTTGCTGGAGAACAGCCTGCCTGGCGTGCGCGAACACGGCCTGTTTGTGCGCCCGATTGAAGCTTTTTGCCACCTGTGGCCGCAAGTGCTGGAACTCGCGGCCCAACGCACGCTGCGCCTGGCCGTCATAGGCGGCGGCGCGGCAGGCCTGGAGTTGGTGATGGCGGTGCGCCAGCGCCTGCCCACGGCCTCGGTCTCTTTGATTGCGGGTGAAACTGGCTTGGGCACCAACTACCCCGACGAGGTGCAGCAGCGCCTGATTTCGGCCTTGAAATCTCGGCGTATCACGGTCTTGAACGAACGGGCCACCGCCTTGCACGCCGGCGAGATTGTGCTGGGCAACGGGGCGCGCCTGCTGTGTGATGTGCCCCTGGTGGCCACCGGTGCCCAGGCCCCGGCCTGGCTGCAGGGCAGCGGCCTGGCACTGGACGCGCAGGGCTTTATCGCGGTGGACGCCTGCCTGCGCTCTACCAACCACCCCGAGGTGCTGGCCGCAGGCGACGTGAGCGCTCGCCAGGACCGACCCTTGGCGCGCAGCGGTGTGTATGCGGTGCGCGCCGGCCCGGCGCTGGCGCGCAACCTGGAAGCCCTGGTGGCCGGCCAACCCCTGCACGAGCACCAGCCGCCCATCCACACGCTGAACCTGCTGTCCTGTGGCGACCAGCACGCCATTGCCAGCTGGGGCAAGTTCAGCGCACAAGGGCGCTGGGTGTGGTGGCTCAAAGACTGGATAGACCGCTCGTTTGTGCAGCGTTTTCGCCGCCACTGAACGTGGGTGTCGCCTAATTGATGGCAGGGCTCAGGCAGTTCCCGCTACCATCGCCAAACCTTGAATTTCCGCACCCGCCGCGCCGGTTACATCCTCTTGACCTGTCTTGACCTGGCGCACCCTTGATCTCCACCTACCGGGCCCCAAGGGCCCAGAAAGAACCTCATGACGATTGCCAATTACTGTGTGCTGGCCGCCTGTTTGCTGCCTACCTTGACCGCCGGCCTCGCCAAAGCAGGCAGCGCCAAATTAGCCCTGCGTGAAGGCGGTTACGACAACCGCAGCCCACGTGAATGGGCGGCGCGCCTGGGCGGTTGGAAGGCCCGCGCCATTGCGGCACAAAACAACGGCTTTGAAGCCCTGCCGCTGTTCATTGCAGCCGTCTTGCTGGCACAGCAAGCCCAAGCTGACCAGGCCCGCATTGACTTGCTGGCCATGACCTTTGTTGCCTTGCGCCTGGCCTATGTCGCGTCTTACTTGATGAACCTGGGTTCGGTGCGCACGTTGATCTGGACCGCTGGCGTGGCCAGCAACATCGCGCTGCTGTTGATGGCGTAAACCCTGGGTGACTTGCGCCTGAAAGTGCTTAGCGCAACACCAGCTTGGCGCCCGCCGTAGCGGGCACGATCTGGCCGATGTCGCGTGCATCGTCAAAGCCATGTTGTTTGAAGATGGCCAGCACCGCATCCACGACTTCAGGCGCACACGACACCAGCAAGCCTCCGCTGGTTTGGGGGTCACTCAGCAAGGCCTGCTCGACGGTCGAAAAGCCTGCGGGCAAGCTAATCTCGTGGCCGTAACCGGCCCAATTGCGTCCAGACGCGCCAGTGACCATGCCCTGCGCGGCCAACTCCCGCACACCGCTGAGCAAGGGCACCTGCTCCCAGTTGACCTGTACCGTGCAGCCCGCGCCACGCGCCATTTCCAGCGCGTGGCCCGCCAAGCCAAAGCCAGTCACATCGGTGAGCGCGTGCACGCCATCCAAGGCCGCCAGTTCGGGGCCGGGGGTGTTGAGTTGGGTGGTGATGCGAATCATCTGGGCGTAGCCCGTCGCATCGAGTTTTTCTTTTTTCAGCGCGGCCGACAAAATGCCCACGCCCAGCGGTTTGCCCAGAATCAGGCGGTCGCCCACACGCGCATCGGCATTGCGCTTGACGCGCTTAGGGTGAACCAAGCCCAAGGCCACCAGGCCATAAATGGGCTCCACCGAGTCAATGGTGTGGCCCCCGGCAATCGGAATGCCCGCCGCGCGACAGACCGAAGCGCCACCTTCCAAAATCTTGCCAATGGTCTCGGTAGACAGCACGTTGATGGGCATGCCCACCAGCGCCAGCGCCATGATGGGCCTGCCGCCCATGGCGTAGACGTCGGAGATGGCGTTGGTGGCGGCAATACGGCCAAAGTCAAACGGATCATCCACGATGGGCATGAAAAAGTCGGTGGTGGCAATCAGTGCCTGCTCGTCGTTGAGCTTGTAGACGGCTGCGTCGTCCGCCGTCTCAATGCCCACCATCAATTCCTTGGGGATGGGCATGGCGGGCATGCCTTTCAATATTTCAGACAAGACCCCAGGCGCAATCTTGCAACCACAGCCGCCCCCGTGGGACAGGCTGGTGAGGCGGGGTTGGCTTAAGGCCGTGGCACCCGTTGAAAGGGCTGGGCTGAAAGTTGTAGTGCTCATAAGCTTTTGTAGTTTGGGGGGTGTCTTGCTGGGGTGCGCCATTATCCGCAAACGTGTCGCCCCACCCGTTTAAGCGGCCGCGCCTGACAAATATCAATAACTATGAACGGGATTGAACTTATGTCTTAGCACTCTCTCTTACCGAGTGCTAATATTGTGGCTATGATGAAAAGGAGTTCTGGTATGTCTACTCAAACAGGCGTTTCAGGGGCGGCACTGACCGTGGCTAACCCTTGGTCCTTGGTGCCCCCGCTGGGCAATTTGGAGGCCTATATCTCGGCGGCGAACCGCCTGCCGATGCTCACCCTGGAAGAAGAACAGGCGTTTTCCCGCAAGTTTCGGGCAGACAACGACCTGGACGCCGCCGGAAAACTGGTGTTGTCCCACCTGCGCCTGGTGGTGTCGGTGGCGCGCCAGTATTTGGGCTATGGCTTGCCGCACGGTGATTTGATTCAAGAAGGCAATGTGGGCCTGATGAAAGCGGTCAAGCGTTTCGACCCAGACCAAGGCGTGCGCCTGGTGAGCTACGCCATGCACTGGATCAAAGCCGAGATTCATGAATATATTTTGA
>JBIKZP010000248.1:0-4488 GCA_044354655.1 Rhodoferax sp.
TGGGTGAGTGCCGCATTGCCCGCCGGGTTCAAGCCCGTGACGTGGAAGTCGCTGTAGGCGGCTGCAAAATTCAGGGGCATGGCGCCTGTCAGATTGATGGTGAGTTGCGCGCCAGCGCGGGCATAGGCTTGTTCTGCCTGAGCCACAAAGTCGTCATCGGTAGAGTAGACAAAGGCCGTGAGTCCACCAAATTCATGGGCATCACGGCTGGCGTGAGCCAACGCCGCCTGCCCGTCCTCGCAGGCAATGACGAAGCTGATGGGGCCAAAGCGTTCTTCACCGTAAAGATCGCGCTCCTCGGGCGTGACCTGCAGCATCAGCGGGGTGCTGGTGCGGGCTTGAGGAAAATCGGGGTGGCCGTAGGTTTTTGGCGCCAGCAGTATTTGCCCGCGTGCAGCGCCCGCAACCGCCATGTGTTCCAACAGTTTGAGGGTCTGTGGTGATTGGATGGTGGCCAGAATCATCGAGGCCTTCTTGGGGTCCTGCGTCAGCGCAGCAACGGCCTGGGCCAAGCGCTTGGCCACCTCATTCAGGCTGACCATGCCACCTGGCGTTTTAACGCCGGCAGCCGGGACATAAATGTTTTGTGGACTGGTGCACATCTGCGCGCTGAACAGGCACAGCGTGGTGGCCAGACTTCGCAGCACGGCATCTAGGTCATGAACCGACTCAAGCACCACCGTGTTGCACCCGGCGGTTTCTGTATAGCTCAGTGCGGGGTGCGCGTTGCGCTCCACCCACTGGCCAAACTGGACGCTGCCCGTGAAGTCAACGATCGCGGTTTTGGGGTGTTTGACCAACAGTTTGCCAATCGGGTTGACGCTGCTGTCGGTGGCCATGGTGACCAAATTGGGGTCAAACCCTGCTGTTTTGAGCACCTGGCGAAACACCCGCACGGAAATTGCCATGGGCAGCACGGTGGCTGGGTGGGGTTTGACAATCACGGCGTTGCCGGTTGCCAAACTCGCCATCATGGACGGCCAGGCATTCCAGGTGGGGAAACTCGCACACGAAAAACAGACCGCTACGCCGCGTGGCACCAGGCGGTAGGTCTTGTCCAACACAATCTTGCTTGGCCCAAATTGGCGCTCCCAGCGGGCGTGCGGCGCAATGCTGTGCATGGCCTGGTGGGCATAGACCAAGGCCTCTATGGCGCGGTCAAGCGCGTTCACGCCGGAGCCTGCATAGGCCATATTGAAACTTTGCCCGGCGGTGTGCATCACCGACTGGGCAATTTCGAACAAATGGTTTTGAAAAATCTGATCAACCACCTCCATCAACACCCCAATGCGGGTGTCGACACTGGCCGCCGACCAGGCACCGATGGCGCGCTGACCGGCATCAAACAGTGCATCCAGATCAGCCTGCGGGTAGGTTATGCCCAGGGGCTGTTGCGTGTACGGAGAGACTTCTTCGCCCCATTCACCCCGTTCGCTGCCCCGTTCATCGGGTTGATCCAGCGCGAAGCGACGTGTGCTGGTACCGCCCAAGTGGGCGTTGAAGGCCGCAAGCCCGTGCGCCTGGGCAGCGGCTGCATCGGGGTATTTGTCAGGCATTTCTGGAAATGGGCTCCAGCAATGGCGACTCGCACATGCCGCCTGCGCCTGGGTAAACCGGAGCTTGTGCTGCTCAAAATAGTGCGCTGGATTCATGGGGCGGGGACGATAGTCACATCGCTTCTCTGCCAGACCAGGCGGTGGTGGCGGGCCACGGACGTCCCGGGCACGGTGTCGGAGGCGGACAGTGTCAACCTGCCGTCTCCGGCAAAAGCCACGTTGCGCACCTGTTGAGTGCCCACAAAATTGGGATTTAACGCGTGCGTCACGCGGTGCACCACCTGCTGCTGGCCGTCCACTGTTTGGAGGTGGTAGCGCCCCGCGTACTGAAAAAAGGTTTCGAAAGCCGCCAGTCGCTCCGCCACTGGGGCGCTGCGCACGCTTTCAGACGACAGGTGCGGCCGATTGGCGTTGGCAATGCAAGCGCTCATGGTGCCGTCGTGGGTGTAGCAGATCAGGCCGCTGGCGTCTGCGCCAAACGGCAAACTGGCCGGGCGTCCATCGCTGTAGGTGATGTCCCATCGAACCAGATGCCATGTCCCAAGCAGTGGGTTGTCCGTGTTGCCCAAAAGGTGTCTCCTGTCCACGTTACTTTCTTAAGTGAACTTATCCTAACGAGCGAGACCAGCTTTGACAAGTAGGGAAAACAAGGCATGCGCCATGTAATTTGTCACCAAGGCGTCTGTTCCCTGACGGTTCATGCCTGTGGCATGGGTTGGGGGGCTCAAGCGTTAAGCCCAGGCCCAAAGCGAGGCGCGCTCATTGGTTTTTACCCTGCCTTCCCCAAGCTACATGGCCAGGGTTGACAATGCACCCGTGTGGTAAATATTCAAAAATCCACCAGACAATTTTTGACACACGGCTTCTCATCACCCCGCCCTGTGTTCTGCCTTGACCCATTTACAAAACCCCACCAGGAAATTCCATGTTGTTTACCCCTTTAAAAGTTGGCGCACTCACACTCAGCAATCGACTGCTGATGGCACCGCTGACACGTGCCCGCTCTGACGTGGCGCACATGCCCAACGAGCTGATGGCGCAGTACTATGCACAGCGTGCCAGTGCCGGTCTTATCGTGACCGAATGCACCATGGTTGCGCCCAATACCTCGGCCTTCGTCACCGAACCAGGCATCTACTCGCCCGAACAAGTGGAGGCATGGAAAGCAACCACCACCGCGGTCCATGCCAATGGCGGGAAAATTTTCATGCAGATCTGGCACGCAGGACGCGCGGCACACCCTTTGCTGAACCATGGCGCTGACAATGTTTCTTCTAGCGCCATTGCCGTGAGTGGAGACATTCAAACCCCCGGTGGCAAAGTGGCCCATGCGGTGCCCCATGCTTTAACCACGGCAAAAATAAGCACCTTGGTGGAGGCATTTGCCAACGGCGCCAAGAACGCGGTAGCCGCTGGTTTTGACGGCGTGGAAGTGCATGCTGCCAACGGTTACTTGATCGATCAATTTCTGCGTGAGAGCGCCAACCACCGTGCCGACAGTTACGGCGGTACGATGGAAAACCGAGCGCGGTTTCTGTTTGAAATTTTGAGCGCTGTGAGTGCAGCCATCGGATCTGACCGGGTAGGTGTGCGTTTGTCGCCTTTAAACAGCTACAACAGCATGCTCGATAGCGATCCGATTGGGTGGACAGAATTTTTGGCGAATCGCCTGAATGACTTCAACCTGGCCTACTTGCACATGATGCGTGCTGACTTCTTTCAGCAGCAAACTGGCGATGTCATGACCGCAGCGCGCGCGCATTACAAGGGTGTGCTGATTGGCAACATGGGTTACAGCAGCGAGGAAGCCGCTGCCGCCATTCGTGATAAAAAATTAGATGCCGTCGCTTTTGGTACCGCCTTTTTGGCAAACCCGGATTTGCCGGCACGCCTGCAGGCAGGTGCTGCGCTGAATGTGCCGGATCAATCAACCTTTTACACCCCTGGCGCCAAAGGCTACACCGACTACCCCAGCCTTCAAACCGTCTGATTTTTCAGCGAAGCCATATCGATCACAAAGCGGTATTTCACATCGGCTTTGAGCAGGCGTTCATAGGCTTCATTGACATCGTCAATACGGATCATTTCTACATCAGAAGTGATGCCGTGTTGGCCACAAAAATCAAGCATCTCCTGCGTTTCTGCAATGCCGCCAATCAGCGAGCCAGCCACGGCTCGGCGCTTGAGAACCAAGGGGCTGGTGCTCAAAGCCTCCAGTGGGCCGAGGTAGCCGACCATCACCAGGGTGCCGCCTGCGGCAAGCGTTGGCACATAAGGGTTCACGTCGTGAACGTACGGCACGGTGTCTATGATCAGATCAAAGCGTCCTGTCACGCTGGCCATTTGTGCCGGGTCGGTGGAGAGCACCATCCGGTCGGCCCCTAGGCGGTGTGCATCGGCTTGCTTGTCGGGTGAGCGGCTAAACAGGGTGACCTCAGCCCCCATGGCTTTGGCCAGCTTCAAGCCCATATGCCCCAAACCACCCAGGCCCACCACAGCCACTTGGCTACCCGGGCCAACTTTCCAATGGCGCAGGGGTGAATAGGTGGTGATGCCTGCGCACAGCAGCGGGGCGGCTCCTGCCAAATCCAGGCCCTCAGGCACTTTGAGCACGAAGTCTTGCTTGACCACGATCTGCTCGGAGTACCCACCTTGCGTGCGGCTGCCGTCTAACCTGTCTGCTCCGTTGTAGGTGTAGGTGGCGCCGTTTTCACAGTACTGCTCCCAGCCTTTGCCGCAAGAACTGCAAAGCTGGCATGAATCAACCATGCACCCTACACCCACCGAGTCACCCACCTTGAAGCGGGTGACCAGTGGGCCGACCTCCAGCACGCGACCGATGATTTCGTGGCCGGGGACTATGGGGTATTTGGCATTGCCCCAGTCATTGCGGGCGGTGTGAAGGTCAGAGTGGCAGATGCCGCAATACAGA
>JBIKZP010000249.1:0-4475 GCA_044354655.1 Rhodoferax sp.
GCGTCAATGGTGATGGAGTCACCTTCATGAATGAAGGCAATGGTGCCGCCCACGGCGGCTTCAGGCGCCACGTGGCCCACCACCATGCCCCAGGTACCGCCGGAGAAGCGGCCGTCGGTGATCAGGCCGACGGACTCACCCAAGCCTTGGCCTACCAGCGCACCCGTGGGGGCCAGCATTTCAGGCATGCCCGGGCCGCCCTTGGGGCCGAGGTAGCGCAGCACCATGACGTCGCCGGCCACAATTTTGTTGGCCAGAATGGCGGCCAGGGCCGACTGCTCGTCGTCAAAGACGCGGGCTGGGCCGGTCATGACCGGGTTTTTCAGGCCAGTGATCTTGGCGACGCAGCCCTCGGGGCTGAGGTTGCCCTTGAGAATGGCCAGGTGGCCCTGGGCGTACATTGGGTTGCTCATCGGACGAATCACGTCCTGGTCGGCGCGCGGTGTATCGGGCACGTCTTTGAGGGTCTCGGCAATGGTCTGGCCGGTGATGGTCAGGCAGTCGCCGTGCAGCAAGCCTGCGTTCAGCAGCATTTTCATCACTTGCGGAATGCCGCCGGCGCGGTGCAGGTCGACCGCCAGGTATTGGCCGCTGGGCTTGAGATCGCACAGCACCGGGGTTTTGACGCGCACGCTTTCAAAGTCTTCAATTGACCATTCCACGCCGGCCGCATGGGCAATTGCCAGAAAGTGCAGCACAGCGTTGGTGGAACCGCCGGTGGCCATGATGACGGCCACGGCGTTTTCTATCGACTTGCGGGTCACGATGTCGCGCGGCTTGATGTCTTTCCTGATCGCTTCAACCAAAACCTTGGCTGACTCCTTGGCCGAGTTCACTTTTTCGTCATGCGGATTGGCCATGGTGGACGAGTAGGGCAGGGAGATGCCCAGCGCCTCAAACGACGAACTCATGGTGTTGGCGGTGTACATGCCACCGCAGGAGCCGGTGCCGGGAATGGCGCGGCGTTCAATTTGTAGCAGGTCTTCGTCGCTCAGGCGGCCTGCGGCGTTTTCACCGACGGCTTCAAACACGCTCACAATGTTGAGGTCTTTGCCCTTGTAATGGCCCGGCAAAATGGTGCCGCCGTAGACGTAAATGGCGGGCACATTGGCGCGCAGCATGCCCATCAGGCCGCCGGGCATGTTTTTGTCACAGCCGCCCACGACCAGCACGCCGTCCATCCACTGGCCCTGAACAGAAGTCTCGATGCAGTCCGAGATCACCTCGCGGCTTACCAGCGAGTACTTCATGCCCTCGGTACCCATGGCCATGCCGTCTGAAATGGTGGGCGTGCCAAACACCTGGGCGTTGCCACCGGCCTCTTCAATGCCGTCAATGGCCGCATCAGTTAACTTTTGCAGACCCGAGTTGCACGGGGTAATGGTGCTGTGCCCGTTGGCCACGCCAATCATGGGTTTCTTGAAATCAGCCTCTTCATAGCCCATGGCGTAGTACATGGAGCGGTTGGGCGCGCGCGATTTGCCCTCGGTGATGTTTTTGGAGCGCGGGTTCATGATGACGGGTTTGGTGTCCATGGGGTGTCTCTGTTGAAAAGTGGATTTCTTCGCTTATTTTAGAGACTTGGCGCTGCCACGGAGCGGGACGCTGAAGCGGTGGTACTTGCGGGCACAATCCGTTCCATGTTGCTACACCCTCAAATCAATCCAGTCGCCCTGCAAATTGGCCCTTTGGCGGTCCACTGGTACGGGCTGACCTATTTGGCCGCGTTTGGTCTGTTCATGTTTTTGGGCTTGCGTCGTTTGCGGCACGCGCCTTTTGCATCAGTCACCGGGCCGGGCGCCTGGAAGCGCCAGGACGTGGAAGACATTCTGTTCATGGGCGTGATGGGCGTGGTGCTGGGCGGGCGCATTGGTTATTGCCTGTTTTACAAGCCGCTTTATTACCTGGCGCATCCGCTGGAAGTGCTGGCCGTGTGGCAAGGGGGCATGAGTTTTCATGGTGGCATGTTGGGCGTGGTGGTGGCCATGGTCTGGTTTGCCCGATCCCGCCACAAGCCCTGGTTACAGGTGGCCGATTTTGTGGCGCCCTGCGTACCCACCGGCCTGGCGGCAGGGCGCATCGGCAACTTCATCAATGGCGAGTTGTGGGGCCGTTTGAGCAGCCCAGACCTGCCCTGGGGCATGGTGTTCCGGGGTGCTGGCGACCTGCCGCGCCACCCGTCCCAGATTTACCAGTTCTTGCTGGAAGGCCTGTTGCTGTTTGTGTTGCTGTGGTTGTATGCCCGCAAACCGCGCAAAGCGAGAAAAGAGGGCCAGGTGGCGGCGCTGTTTCTGGTGGGCTATGGCGTGTTCAGGTTTGTGGCGGAATTTTTCCGCGAGCCCGATGCCCACCTGGGCATTTTGTCCCTGGGTATGAGCATGGGCCAGTGGCTGTGCGTGCCCATGGTGCTTGCGGGTTTTTGGCTGTACCGCTGGGCCGCCCGCCAAAAGGCTTGAGGCTGGCCAAAAACCTCAGCACAGAGGCGACCCGCCCGATAGCCTGGCTTGGGTTAGAGTTCGTGGCGTTGACAGGTATTCATAATTACAGGAGACAAGCATGACGTTCAACTTCGCCTCACACGGTACCCGCCGAGACATATTGCGTGCCGCAACTGCAACCGCAACGGCCAGCGCCCTGGCGCTGCCGCTGGCAGGGCTGGCCCAATCCACCTGGCCGTCCAAGCCGGTCACGCTGGTGGTGCCGTTTCCTCCAGGTGGCGGAACCGATACGTTCGCCCGCCCGCTGTCGGCCCAGTTCTCCAAACAAACGAGCAAGCAACTCATCATCGACAACCGGGGTGGGGCCGGAGGCACGGTGGGCGCAGGTATTGCCGCTAAGGCTGCACCAGACGGCTATACGTTGTTCATGGGCGCTGTGCACCATGCGATTGCCCCATCTATGTACGCCAAGCTGGATTACGACATTGAAAAAGACTTTGTACCGCTGGCTTTGATAGCCAGCGTGCCGCAGGTGCTGGTGGTCAACCCCAAGCTGGTGCCGGGTGATTTCAAGGCGTTTTTGGCGCAGGTGCGCAAAAATCCCGGTCGCCTGAACTACGGTTCAGCCGGTGGCGGCACCTCGCACCACCTGGCTGGTGAGCTGTTCAAGCAGCAAACGCAAACCTTCATCACCCATATTCCGTACCGTGGCGCTGGCCCCGCGTTGCAGGATTTGATTGGTGGCAACGTGGACATGATGTTTGACGGCCTGGCCTCATCGGCCAGCCACATCAAGGGCGGACGCATCAAGGCGCTGATGGTCTCCGGCAACAAGCGCAACGCAGCGTTTCCGGACGTGCCCTGTGCCGCCGAATTGGGCTTGCCAGATTACACCGTCGCCACCTGGTATGGCCTGTGGGCACCCAAAGGAACGCCTGCCGATGTGCAGGCCCGCATCGTCGAAGAAATGCGCCGTGCGGCCGCCACTGATGAACTCAAAGCCGTATGGGCCAGCAACGGTGCTGAGTTTGGTGCCCTGACCCCGGCGCAGTTTGGCAACTTTGTCAGCGCCGAGATCAAGCGCTGGACGACCGTGGTCAAGGCCTCGGGCGCCAAGCTGGATTGATGGCCTGAGCCCTGCCATGTCGGGTCAAATTTTGGTGCTGCAGGCGCAGGGCGTGGCGCAGGTCACGCTCAGCAACCCTGCACGCTTTAACGCCATGACGCGGGCCATGTGGCAGTCTTTGCGCACGGTGTTTGAAGACCTGCAGCAGCAACCCGGCGTGCGCTGCGTGCTGGTGCAGGGCGACGGCGAGCATTTTTGTGCGGGCGGCGATATTTCTGAATACCCCGACTTTCGGTTTGACCCGGAGCGCCTGCGTCATTTTCATGAACAAGAAGTCTGGGGCGCTTTGCAAGCCATGCTGAACTGCGATGTGCCGCTGGTGGCGCAGATCCGTGGCAACTGCATGGGCGCCGGCGTCGAAATCGCCAGTTGTTGCGACATTCGCTTGGCCGCTGACAGTGCCCGTTTTGGCGCGCCCATCGCCAAATTGGGTTTTCCGATGGCGCCGCGCGAGTCCGCGTTGGTGGCGCGTGAACTGGGCTTGGGTGTCGCCAGGCGCATGCTGCTTGAGGCGGCCGTTTTCAACGCCGAAGACATGCAGCGCTGCGGCTTTTTGAGCCAGGTGCTGCCGCCTGATCAGTTGTTGGTGCAAGCGCAAAACCGTGCGCAGCACATTGCCGCACTGGCGCCCCATGCCGCCCGCCTCAACAAACAAACCCTGCGCGCTTTGCTAAGCAGCCCAGAGGCCGGCGCCTTGCTTGAACCCCAGGCCTACGCCTATGCAGACAGTGCTGAGCACCGCGAAGGTATTACCGCGTTTCTTGAAAAACGTCCCCCGGTTTTTTAGCTTGACTTCAACGTACTTCGCCTTTGCTTTGATTAACTTTGCTTCATCCCGACCTTGAAATGAACCAACCCTCACGCACCCCAGGCAGCAGCCACAATCTTTACAGCGCGCTGCGCGCAGCCTT
>JBIKZP010000250.1:0-4474 GCA_044354655.1 Rhodoferax sp.
CGCAGCGCCTGCTGCTGGGCATTCACCGTCGATTCAAGGGCGCGGCGCTTGGCTTCAAAGGTGTCCCGCTCGGACTGGAGTAGTGCGCCTCTGCGCTTTTGCATTGCATCAGGAAAGGTGAGCGCCGCGCCTTGTGACTCGGCCCGCAGACGCACAGCGGCCGCCATGAGCGCGTCAATGCGAGTCTGGCTTTCGTTGAGGTTGGCGCCCATGCGCACATCGTCGATGCGCAGCAAGGGCTGGCCTGCTTCGACCAAGTCGCCTTCGACCACTAGCACCTCGGCCACCAGGCCGCCTTCCATGCTTTGTACCACCTGCTCACGGCTGGTTGGAATGACCTTGCCCGTCCCGCTGGTGACTTCTTCAAGCTGCGCCCAGCCCGCCCAGCCGAAAAAGCTGACGACGACCAATGCCAGGCCATATAGCCCCCAACGCATCCAGCCGGTTTCGTGCTGCATGTGCGGCGCGTATATGTCTGTGTATACATCCAGCGCGGCTTGCTTGGCATTGCCTTCGCGCAAAGACTTGATCTGTGCTATCAGGGCTAGGTCTGGCCCCGCGCCAGCCGCCGGCAGAGTGGCCGTGGGTTTGGGAGGAAAAAGCCAGCGCATCATGCGGCCACCCGTTCGAAGTGGGCCGGGCGCTTGACTTGGCCTTGCTGCACGGCTTGCAGCACGGTGTCGCGCGGGCCGTCCGCAACGATGCGCCCGCGGTCCAAAACTATCAATCGTTCAGCCAGGCTGAGCGGGCCGGGCCGGTGCGTGGCGATGAGTACCAAGCGACCGGCGAGTTCTGGTTTAAGTGCTTGCAGCAAGGCAGCTTCGCCCGCCATGTCGAAGGCACTGGTCGGCTCGTCCATCAGCAAGATAGGGCATGGGGACAGCAGGGCTCGGGCTAGCGCTACCAGTTGGCGCTGGCCGCCCGACAAAGCTTGGCCGTTTTCGCCAAGAGGCATGTCCAAGCCGGCGGGATGGTCCGCCACGAGATGTGCCAGTCCTGTCAAACGCAGAATATGCAAAAGCCTGGCTTCAGACAACTGAGGTGCTGCTATCAGCAGGTTGTCACGAATGCTCCCCCTGAAGAGCACGGCGTCCTGACCGACCCAGCCTACATGGGCGCGCCAGTCGGCAGGGGATATTTGACGGCTGTCCAAGCCATCGAGCAGGACCTGCCCTTGGTTGGGCGCTTGCAGGCCGGCAAGCAGGCGCAGCAGCGTGGACTTGCCCGAACCCACAGGCCCCATGACGGCCGCTATCTCGCCCAGGCCCAGGCCCAGGCTGTCAATTTGCAGAACGCAGCGGTCTGTGCGGGGGTAGCTGAACTGCACGTCTTTGAGTACCAGCGGGCCGGTGCACTGGCTGAGCTGCACATAGTTTCTGTTGGGCTCATACAGGCCCGGCAAGACCATGATGCGGTTGACCGCGTCGTAAGAAGTACGCGCCTGCTGCCAGCGAGTGATGAGCCCGGCCACCTGGGCCATGGGCGCAAGCGCACGGCTCAGCAAAATGCTGCAACCGATCAGGCCCCCGGTGGTGAGACGACCTTCAAGAATGAGATAGACGCCCCAAACGATCAGGACGGTATTGGCGGATTGCTGGATGAACTGCGTGATGTTCAGGGCCACCGACGCAGCCAATCTGCTGCCCATGGCGCTACGTGCTGTGATGGCGCACAGTCGTTGCCATCGGCTCATTACGGCCCGCTGCGCGCCAAGCGCCTGGATGGTTTCAATCCGCTCAAGCGACTCCACCATGAATGCCAGCTTTTGCGAGTTCTCGTACTGGTATCGCTCTATGGATTGGCGAATCGACACCTGGGACAAGGCACTGATGCCCAGGATCAGTACGGCTGCCACCACAGGTACCCAGATCAGCGGGCCCCCTAAAAAGCCGATGACGATCAGGAACAGGATGACAAAAGGCAAGTCCGTAAAGGAGAGCAGCGTGGTGGAACTCACGAATTCGCGTACCGACTCAAAGTCGCGCAATTGTCCGGCGTATTGCCCGCTGGACGATGGGCGGTCTTGGGGTTTGAGGTTCAATGTCTGGCTGTAAATAGCTGCGGACAGTTGGAGGTCCGCCTGCTTGCCCGCTTCGTCCACAATGCGTGCGCGTACAGTGCGTAAGAAAACCTCGAGCAAGCCGGCAATCAAGACGCCGATGGCCAGAACCCACAGTGAATGCAAAGCGGCGTTGGGCACAATGCGGTCGTAAACGTTCATGGAGAACATCGAGCCGGCCAAAGCCAGCAGGTTGACCAGCACGGCGGCCATCACGCAGTCGCCATAATGCCGGCGCAGCTGTTTGAATACCTGCCAAAACCAGTGTTGAGCGCCGGGCAAGGTGTCTCCGCGCTGGGCGGAGTCGAATAGTCCGTCGGGCTTGGCGAGCACTGCGGTCCCTGTGAATTGGGCCGTGAAGTCAGCCCGCAGCCAAGTCAGCTCTTCGGGTTGACTTGCATCAGCGGCATCAGCTTTGTAGAGCCGAAGACTCACGCTGTCTGCGCTGTGCCCATGACAAAGGCCGACTGCGCCACCATGCAAAAGAATCAGGGCCGGCTTGGCGGCCTGGCACAACTGGTTCCACGTCAGACTGGCCACCGTCGCCGTGAAACCGTGCTGCTGTAGCGCCCTGGCAAGCAGTTCGGGCAGCAGGAGTTGCCCCTGGTCAGCTGACTGACCTTGCAAGTCGCGCGCAGACACTCGTCTGCCATGAAACTGGGCGAGGTCGGAGGCGGCAAGCCAGGCGGCGGTCGACATCAAAGACCCAATGACGCCGCGAGCTCACCGCGCAGAGCTGCCAGTCGCCATTCGGCGGACAGGTTGTCATGGGTGGTGAACACGAGATTGGAGCGGGCGGTAAATAGCTCGTTTTCGGCGTTCAGCACGTCGAGTAATGAACGGCGTCCAATCTGGAACTGGTTGCGATAAGCCTCGACCACGTCCTTTGCGTTGCTCTCGTAAACGAGAAACGATTCAAGAGATTTTTCGCCGGCAACCAGTTCGTACCAAACCTGGGAGACACGGGCTTTCAACTCGTTTTGCAGGTGATCGGCGGCATGCTGGGCCGCCAGCACAGCTTCGTTGGAGGCTTGGGTGGCGTAACGATCTGAAAATCCTGAAAACGCACTCCACTCCAACGAGATGCCTGCGTAATAGCTGGATTGCGAGCCTATGACGCCGCCCCAGTCGCTACCGGCCTTGCGTGTGAACTCGGCATTCAATTTAGGCAGGTAGAGTGAGCGAGTCACCAAGACGTTTTGGCGGGCGACATCAATGGCTGCCTTGGCTTGCTGGACTTGGGGGGAAACCCTCAAAGCCTGGCTGATGGCAATCTCAAGGGTTTCGGTTGGTGGCGGTGGCGGGGTCACCACCAGTTCATCAGGAGCATTTAAGCCAGTGAGTTGCACCCAGTGCACCCGAGCACTCTCAAGTCGGCCCAAACGGCTGGTTAGCACCGACTCGGCCAACGCCACACGGCTGACCGCGGCAGGCAGGTCAGCAGCGCGGCCAATGTCTGACAGCGCAATTTGCTTGACTTGTGCCACGTACTGGCGGTGGCTCTTGAGGTTGTTTCTGGCGAGCTCGACGAGCTTTTCATGACGTTGGAGCTCTTGGTAGGCCAATGCCCCCTGAAGGATTAAGTCTTCCCGCACGTCTGTCAGGCTCCAGTCGGCCACGACGGTGGACGCTTGGCGCGAGTTGATCTGAGCCAAGAGGCCAACATCAAGCAGAGGCATCACCACACGTGCCTGACCCAGCGACTGGTTGTAGTTGCGCCTGAAACTCTCGGCCGTTTGCTTTTCGTAGCCCAGATTTCCCAATATATTCACGCGCGGCAATAGGGCTGCCTTGGATTCTTTGAGGCGGTAGCCGGAGCCGCGGCTCTCAGCCTCAGCTTGCATGAGCTTGGGGTGACTGGCGAGCATTTGCTGGAGGAATTGCTGGAGCGGCCCCATTGGCGTCTGTTCCAGCACAGGCGGTTTGGGATCAGGTTCGACATGAGGCGTGATCTGCGCCGGCGCTGCGGGTGCCGTACTCACAGCAAAGTCATTAGACCCAGCTAGGGGCTTTCCGCGAGGTGCCTCCACAACCGGGAATGGAGAGGGCGCCGTTGTAGAGGCTTGGCTCCAGGCTGGTGGCGTTGCCGCCATGCACATCATCGCAGAGATGACGACCAAAGCTGGCCTGGATTTGCAGTGTATTTTAAGGTGGGGGTTCATGCTATTGAGTCAAATCATGTTTGGAAAATTCAAGGGGCAGGTTTTCATTACCGATTATCAAAATACGCATTCCCCATTCCTGAAAAAAAGTGCTGTCTAGCGCACAGATGTACACCGAATCCATTTTGTAAGAATTAAGTGGACACATGACGCCATCAGGCCGCAACAATTGCGGCACGTAGCAACTCTTGCAGTTCAGTGAATGTATCGACAGCCAATGTGCCATGGCCTTTGACCTGCACGTTCTGGAAGT
>JBIKZP010000251.1:0-4462 GCA_044354655.1 Rhodoferax sp.
GTCTTGCGGCTGAAGGTTGTTGATGGCGATGGTGGCCTTGGTGTTTTCATCGACCGGGGCGTCAAAGCTGGCGCCATAGGCAGCGCCGCTGCTTAAGAAGATGTAGCGGCAGGCCGGGTGTTGGCGAACATAGTCCAGCGCCAATTCGTCATATTTGAGCGTGATGTCAAAAATGCTGGCGCCCATGGCCGCCGCTTGGGCTGGGTCCCCTACACCGACGAAGTTCAGTATTGCGTCAAAGTGTTCAGCCGTGCTGAATGCCGCAAAATCCTCCACCGCATAGCGGCTCGCCAAACCAACGCGGGTCAGCCATTGCGAAACCACGTCTGGGCGACGGGCAAAAAGAACCAACTCGTGGCTGCTTTTTGCAGCGAACGATTGAACCAGATCTTTGGCAATCTGGCTTGTGGCTCCGAGGATGGCTAGACGCATGGGGTTGTGGCAATCATTGTGGCCAATTTCACGTTTTTATTTCGCACCAGAAAACCAGAGCCAAGTCTTGTTCACCGTCTGCTCCAGCGAACAGGTTTGCATCACGCCCAGGTTTTTTTGAGTAAAGGTAACGTCTGGATACAAGTCATCTTGCCCTTGTTTTGACGGCATGGTGTTAAGTACTACGCGCGGCTTGATAGATGCCTGCTCGCCAATGAGTTTGACTAGCTCCAGATGGGTAACGGCGGTGGGGCTGCCCACGTTGTAGGTGGCGCCGTCGGTGCCATTGATCAGTGCCGCCAGAGTCCACCATGCAGCGTCGCTCCCGTACATGTAGCTGCGCCGCGCATGGCCATCGCCGTGCATGCGGATGTCACTGCCGGTTAGTACGTCACGCAAAAAGTTGTTGAGCGCCCAAGGACGGTCCAGCTCCTGATAAGGCCCAGCAAAGGTAAAGGGCCGAATGGTGCTAACGGGCATGCGGAACTGGCTGCGGTAAATAGCGGCCAAGTTTTCAGCAGCGCGCTTGGCCTCCAGATAAACCGTGTGCAATTGGCCACACGCAATGGGAAAGTAGTCAGCCTCGGTTAACGCGCCTGGGCGGTTTGGTGTGCCGCTAACTAGGCAAGAGCTGACATTCAAAAACCGTGACAAGTTATCTAGTTGCGTTGCTGCATCCAGGGCGTTGTTCAGGCCTACAAGTGTCGTTTGCTGAACTCGCAGCGGATCTGACGAGTGCACCCGGTTATTTGGAATGCCCGCAGCATGCACCACAAAATTGGTGTTGCGCGCAAACTCAAACGGGGAGCGCACGTCTTGCGACTTGAGACAAATGTCGTTGCGCTGGGAAAGATGCGGGTATTTTTGTGCCCAGTCGTTGATATTGCGCGAATACAAATCAAGCGTAATGCCCAGACGGTGCTCATCATTGAGTGCGGCCACCATCTCGGCAATCCAGGTGCCGAGAAAACCGGTGCCGCCAGTCACGGCAAGGTGCTGCAAGCCCAATTTGGAGCGCACGTCTGGTTGGCCGGTACATGCCAACAAACAATCCTGGCGAATTTCAGTAAACCGATCGGTTTGCATGATTAAGCACCCCTCACTGCGTTTTTCGCAGCCAAGTCCAGCGCAACTTCGATGATCAGACTTTCTTGGCCGGCAACGGCATTGCGTTTCCCAAGCCCAAAAAAGATGTCGCGCGCATCGACGTTGTAATCTTTGGCGGCTTGTCCAACCTGCTTGGCAAAGCCAGAGAAAACGCCCGCCAATCCACTGACGATAGACAGCGGGGAAATGTAGGGCGCAACGGGGTTGAACTCTTTTTCGGCAATATCGGCAGCATCCAATATTTTGTAAAGATCGATCCCGGTTTCAAAGCCCATACGCTCAAACACGGCCACAAGCACTTCAAGCTGGGTATTGCCTGCACCGGCGCCAAAACCACGAATGGTTCCGTCGATGATGGAGGCACCAGCATTCACAGCTGCCACCGAATTGATCACCGCCATGCCTAGGTTGTTGTGCCCATGAAAGCCCACCGGCACGGAAAGGCCGCCGACCAGTGTGCCGATGCGTTCGGTCACGTCACTGGGAAAGTATGCGCCCGCCGAGTCCATGATGATGATGGCCTCTGCACCGTAGGACTCCATCTTTTTGGCCTCCTCAAGCAGTACGGCCGGTGAGGCCATGTGGCTCATCATCAACACGCCAAATGCTTCTTTACCCGCCTGGCGGATGTAGGCGATGTGACGGTCGGTAATGTCGGCTTCGGTGCAATGTGAGGCGATGCGGAACACATCAACCCCCGCATCGACTGCCTTGGCCAAGTCGTGCTTGATGGTGCAAAAACCAGGGATCACATGGATGGCCAGACGTGATTTAGACAGGTTGGCACGCGACACTGCCAATATTTCTTCGTCCGACAGTCTGCATTCACCCACCAGCAGGGACGATGCGCCCAAGCCATTGCCGTGACCCACTTCGACGATAGGTACACCGGCTGCTTCAGCTGCCTTGCAATAGGCAATGAAACTTTCCCGACTAAGCTGGTGGCGCACAGCGTGGTTTCCGTCGCGCAGGGTCGGGTCGCTGATGAGGATTTTCTTGGTCATGTTCATATTCATGCTCTTGACGCCCGATGAGCGCCTGATTGGGCGATGCGTTCAGCCATTGCAATGGCTGCACAGTTGATGATGTCCAGGTTGCCCGCGTATTGCGGCAAGTAGTCTCCAGCTCCGACCGCTTTAATGGTAATAATTACCTTGCCCCCTTCGGCTATAGGGGGCACTATCAACTGATAACCCGGCACATATTGCTTGAGCTTTTCAACCATCGTGGCCACCGAGTTCTGAATGGCGGGCAAATCCGGGTTGGAAATCTTGGCATAAATTGTGGTCTGCATGTCGATGGGGGGATTTGCGGGGTTCAAAATCAGAATGGCTTTAGCGCGCTTAGCCCCCGTGAATTTTTTAATTGCCTCTTGTGTCGTGTCGATGTACTCGTCCAAGTTGTTCCGAGTAGCAGGCCCGGCGCTACGAGAGGCAATACTTGAGGCCACCTCAATGTAGTCAATGTCATCATGCACTTGAGAAATCGCGTAGGCGATGGGAATCGACGACTGACCACCACAGGTGATCATGTTGATGTTGCGTGCCCCGGTAGCCAGACATTCTTCTGCGTTGATAGCAGGCACACATAACTCGCCCAGTTTGGCCGGCGTCATGTCGATGACGGTCTTACCGAGCGCATTGAGGATGGCCCAATGTCCGATGTGGGCGTGCGCCGAGGTGCAATCAAAAACTACATCACAAATTTCCGGGTTGTTGACAATGGCCTCAACCCCACGGTCAGATATTGGCACCCCCAAGACATTGGCCCGCTTCATGCCCGCCGAGTTGAAATTTCGCCCGGCAAACAGCGTACAGGTCATGCTCTTAGACCGCATGACTTTGACCATCAGATCGGTGCCGATATTGCCGGTGCCGATGATGGCTATTTTGAGTTTATTAGTGGGTGTCATGGTGGTTTTCACATTAAAGCGACTTGGATTTTTCGTGCATACCAACCAGCATGGCACGCTCAAGCACATCGCGTGGCACTAGCGGCGACAAGTCCTCTAGTGGTGGCGAGACCAGTGTGCCGTCTTCTTTTGCCACCAACGAAAGCTTGGGGGTAAAGAGTTGCTCCGGGTGCATGAACACCTCACAAATGACAGGACCAGTTGCGGCTTGGACTTTGGCAAGTGTCTCGTCGCACTCGTCCCAGTTATGAATCTGGAAAGTGGGCATGTCAAACGCTGCGGCTATCTTGCTGTAATCCGGGCAGGAAATGCCTGAGGCTTTATCGGTGCCGACGTAGCCCGTTTTGAAAATAGCATTCTGCGTATGCTTGATCATCAGGTAACCGTCATTGTTAAAAATGAATAGCTTGATGGGTAATTGGTGATGTACGACAGTTTGGAGTTCTTGCAAGTTGAGCATCATGCCGCCATCGCAATTGAGGCACATGACTTCTCCGCGATCAGTTGCAAAAGACACCCCAATGGCAGCGGGCAAACCGTAGCCCATTTCCCCAAGGCCGGTTGAGGTCATTAACCTTTGGCCGGCTGCAATATGAAGTGCTTGATGGCCACATAACAATGCCGTGCCCATATCGGTAACAACGATCTGATCTTTCTTGAAGAATGTATTCAGCCGCTCCATGAAACGGTAGGAGTTCATGAAGCCGCCCTTGTCGTCATGCTCAGGACCTACCCATGGAAACTGCTCTTGGTAGTTATTGCACTTTGACAGCCATTCTGGCCGACGAGTAATGACCAACTGCTGTAGGCGGTCGGTTAGTGCGCTTAAGAAGACAGCTGCATCACATGCAATCATTTCATGGGCGCGGGCCTTATGTTTGGATGCTTCTTGTGGGTCAATGTCAACCACATCTATGCGCGCACCACGCGCCAACTCTGTTAGGTCGTAGCCAATTTGCGGTACTGCCATGCGGGTGCCAATGGTTAGCAGGTAGTCACAATTTTGCAGAA
>JBIKZP010000252.1:0-4454 GCA_044354655.1 Rhodoferax sp.
CGAATCGGGCTGCCTTCGGTGAAGCGCAGAAAATCGGCCTCGGTCCATAAGAACAGCGAGGCGAGTTGCTGGCTACTCAGGCCCTGGCGCTCGTCAAAGTCCGGCAAAGCGCTGCGCTGGGCAAACTTGTTCCAGGGGCAAATGAGCTGGCAGTCGTCGCAGCCATAAATGCGGTTTCCCATCAGCGCGCGCAGTTCCAGGGGAATGGCGCCGGCGTGCTCAATCGTCAGGTAAGAAATGCAGCGCCGCGCATCGAGTTGATGCGCCGCCGTGAAGGCCTGAGTGGGGCACACGTCCAAGCAGGCCTGGCAAGTGCCGCAATGTTCGGTCACGGGCGTGCTGGGCGGCAAGGCCAAGTCGACATAAATTTCCCCCAGAAAAAACATCGAGCCGGCCTCGCGGTTGAGCAGCAAGGTATTTTTACCGCGCCAACCCTGGCCACTGCGGCTGGCCAGTTCGGCCTCCAGCACGGGCGCTGAGTCGGTGAACACGCGGTGGCCAAATGGACCAACTTCGAGGGCAATCCGATCGCTCAACTTTTGCAGGCGGCTGCGCAGTACCTTGTGGTAATCACGCCCCCGGGCGTAGACCGACACCACGCCTTCGGTGGGACGCTCCAGCCGCGTCCACTCCACGCGCTGCCAGTCGGCGGGCGTCTTCTGCGGCAGGTAGTCCATGCGGGCGGTGATAACGCTCAGGGTGCCAGGCAGCAACTCAGCCGGACGCGCCCGCTTGAGGCCGTGCGCGGCCATATACGCCATGTCGCCATGAAAACCCTGGGCCAGCCAGGCCGATAATCCGGGTTCTGATGACGACAAATCCACCCCGGCGACGCCAATTTGAGAAAATCCCAGTTCCCGGCCCCAGGCCTGCATGTTGGACACCAATTGACTGCTGTTGATTTGAATGTTGGAGGGGATCACACCCCGATTGTAAAAACTCTGCTCTGGCGCGATGAAGCAGCCACGCAGCGCTTTGCGGCCGCCCTGGCCCAAGTGCCCGAACTTCGCCATGCTTTCATTGAGTTGCGGGGTGAATTGGGCGCTGGCAAAACCACGCTGGTGCGTCATTTGCTGCAAGCGCTGGGCGTGACGGGCCGCATCAAAAGCCCCACCTACGCGGTGGTGGAACCCTACGAGTTGCCCGGTCTGTGCATCTGGCACTTTGACTTTTACCGTTTCAGCGACCCGCGCGAGTGGGAAGACGCCGGTTTCCGCGATATTTTTGCCAGCCCTGGCCTCAAGCTTGCCGAATGGGCCGACAAAGCTGCCGGCTTTATTCCCACGCCGGACTGCGTCATTGAGCTGGTGCTTGCCCACAGCGACGAAACCTCTAGCGCCCCGGGCGACGAAGCTCGCCAGGTCACCCTGACGGCCTACAGCGCCACCGGGCGCGCGCTGCTGCCGCCATGAAACGCCGCAGCCTTTTGCAAGCCGGCACCGTGGTGCTGACCCTGGGCGCCGGGCAACTGGCCCGAGGCGCCAGCATTTTGGCGGTGCGGCTGTGGCCGGCGCCAGACTACACACGCGTCACCATCGAATCCGATACGGCGCTGAGTGCGACCCCGCAACTGGTGGAGAACCCGCCCCGGCTGGCGGTGGACATTGAGGGCATTGACTTGAACCCGGCCCTGAAAGAGCTGGTGGCCAAGGTGCGGCCCGACGACCCCACCATTGCCGGTATCCGCGTGGGGCAAAACGCAACGGGCCGGGTTCGCCTGGTGATTGACTTGAAGCAGGCCATTCGGCCCCAGGTTTTCACCCTCACCCCCATTGCCGCCTACCAGCATCGCCTGGTATTTGACCTCTACCCGACCCAGGTGGTCGACCCGCTAGAGGCCTTGATTGCCCAGCGCCTGCAAGCCAAATCAGCACCCGGCTTACCCAGTGCGCCGGTTGTACCCGCGTCACCGGCCACCCCTATTGATGCGCTGGGTGAATTGATTGCCCGGCAAAGCCAGAAACCCAGCACGCCAGCGGCGGCACCCACCCTACCCACCCTGCCAGCCCCACCCGAACCCGTGGTGGCGGCGGCCCCAGGCAGCGCTAAAAAAGACGCCACCGACCGCCTCATCATCATTGCGCTAGACCCTGGCCACGGCGGTGAAGACCCAGGCGCCATCGGGCCTGGGGGTACGCGTGAAAAAGACGTGGTGCTGCGCCTGGCGCACCGCCTGCGCGACCGCATCAATCAAACCAACCTCAACGGCAGCCCCATGCGCGCCTACCTCACGCGCGATGCCGACTACTTTGTGCCCTTGCATGTACGCGTGCAAAAAGCCCGCCATGTGCAGGCCGACCTGATGATCAGCATCCACGCCGATGCGTTTTTCACGCCCCGCCCACAAGGTGCCAGCGTGTTCGCCTTGAGCCAGGACGGCGCCTCCAGCACGGCGGCGCGCTGGATGGCCGCCAAAGAAAACAAGGCCGACCAAATTGGGGGGCTCAACATCAAGGCCAAAGACGCCCAGATCAAGCAGGTCTTTCACGACATGCTGACCACCGCCCAGATCAAGGACAGTCTCAAACTCGGCAGCGCCATGCTGGGTGAAATGGGTCGGGTGGGCAAGCTGCACAAAGGCCAGGTGGAGCAAGCCGGCTTTGCCGTGCTGAAGGCGCCTGATATTCCCAGCGTGCTGGTGGAAGCCGCCTTCATCAGCAACCCAGATGAAGAAGCCAAACTCAACAGCGACGAGTACCAGGACCAACTGGCCAACGCCCTGATGCGCGGCATTGAGAGCTACTTCTCTAAAAACCCACCGCTGGCGCGCAACCGCTCGGTTTAACGCACGCGGTAGCGCTGGGAGCGCGCCGCCTTCAAATAAAAGGCGGGGTCGTCAGACGCGCCTTGAGAGTCTGGCCCTCTTTGTGCACGGTGACCTCATCGCCCGCCGCACAGGAGGCGGCCACCAACCCAAAGCCAATGTTTTTTTGCAGCCGGTACGACCAGACGCAGTTGGTCAAGTTGCCTACCTTCTGGCCCTGCTGGTAAATGCCGTGCCAATGAAAACCCAGCTGCGTGGGTTGATCGCCTTCCAGCATCACCCCCAATTGCTGGCGCTTCACGCCGCTGGCTTTGATTTGGCGCAAGGCCCCAATACCCACCACATCGTCAGCCACGTCCAGGTCAATGTATTTGTCCAGCCGCACCTCAAACGGGTTGGTGGTCTCGTCGGTGTCGCCGCCGTAGGAGATCAGGCCACTTTCCACCCGCTCACAAAAGCTGGGGTTGCCCGGGCCAATGTCCCAAGGCTTGCCGGCTTCGCGCACCAGGTTCCACAGCTTGGTGCCCTGTGCGCCGTCCATCAGGTAGATCTCAAAGCCGCCCTGCTTGGACCAACCCGAGCGCGCCAAAACCACCGGGATGCCGCTGATGGATGTTTCCTTGAACCAGAAGTACTTGAGGTCTCGTACCCAATCGCCAAACAGGGCGGCTATCACCTCCACCGCCTTGGGGCCTTGCACGGCCAGGGGCGACACATCGGGCTCGCTGACCTTGACCCGAAGCCCGCGTTCGGCCGCAATGGCCCGCGCCCAGAACCAGATGTTGGAGTCAGCGATGGACAACCAGAACTTGTGGTCGTCGAGCTTCAGCAAAATCGGGTCGTTGATCAGCACGCCTTCATGGTTGCACAGCGGCACGTACTTGCCCTGTCCGACCTGGCAGTTTGACAAATCGCGCGCACACAAAATTTGCGCCAACCGGGCAGCGTCCGGCCCCTCCAGCTGCACCTGGCGCTCAACCGCCACGTCCCACTGAGACACGCCCTGGATCAGCCGCCAGTACTCTGCTTCCGGGTGGCCAAAGCTGGTAGGCATCAGCATGTGGTTGTAGGTGGTGAACGCTGTCACCCCCTCGGTCAGGGTGGCCTCATAAAACGGAGAAGGCCTTAGCCGCGCAGAAGGGGTAATACCAAACATGGGGGAATACTTTCAATTTGTCAGTCGTAGTTCAACTGTAGTCACTGACCCACGGTTCTTTAGCTGGGGAATGTCCTAGTGAAATAAGACGTGGCATGAAAGACGCGTGTCGCATCAGGTCAACTGCCTGGGGCGCATTGCCTTATTATCTTGGCTTTGTAGATCGGCTTGGCCGTCGCGGGTTGACGGCCATCACTTGGGTAGGAAACAGCTGCTTTGGACACTTTCGACTTCATCATTGTCGGCGCCGGATCGGCGGGATGCCTGCTGGCTGACGCACTCAGCGCGGATGGTCAAAAAACCGTGTTGTTGCTGGAGGCCGGCGGTGACGACCGCCGCTTCTGGATCAAAACTCCGATTGGCTACGGCAAAACCTTTTTCGATGCGCGCGTCAACTGGAAATTCTCCACCCAGCCAGACCCCGGCTTGGGTGGGCGCAACAGCTACTGGCCGCGGGGCAAGGTGCTGGGGGGCTCCAGTTCCATCAATGCCATGGTCTACTGCCGCGGTCTGCCCACCGACTACGACGACTGG
>JBIKZP010000510.1:0-4451 GCA_044354655.1 Rhodoferax sp.
GGCCGCATCCTTGCGGTGATGGAAACGATCAAGCGTCATCCATCGGCGCCCACCAGCGCCGAAGAATGTGCCGAAATGGCGCACTTGTCGGTTTCCCGTTTTCTGCATCTTTTCACCCAGGAGGTGGGGGTGGCGTTTCGCAGCTTCCGCACCTGGAAGCGTGCGCGCAATCTGTTGCATTATGTGAAAAGCGACTCGAACCTTGCCTACATCGCGCTCGAGACCGGTTATGCCGACTCCACGCACCTGAGTCATTCCATCCGGCAGGTTTTTGGCCTCAAGCCGAAGGACATCCTCGCCGGCTCGCGCCGCTTGATCGTCCATGACCATGCCTTGCATTCGCAGCGCAGCGCATTGCAACCGCCGGTGCGTTATTCAGCGTCCGTCAACCACGGCGATTACTACGGCCCCTGAGAAAACTTTCGACGAAGACCAACCGCTGGCGCCTGTGGCGCTGGGCCCGTCTCAGCCACCCGCGAGCCTGCCGCCGTCCGCCGTGAACACCGAACCATTTACGAACGACGCCTGGCTGCAGCTCAGCCAGACCACCAAGTCAGCGATTTCTTGCGGCGTCCCATATCGCCGCATAGGATTGCGCTTCGCCACCTCGTCTTGCGGGTGCACTTCGCCAATCAGAGGCGTCACCACATGCCCAGGACAGACAGCATTAACGCGAATGCCCTGATGTCCGTACTCGATGGCGGCGCTTTTCGTCAGGGCAATGACACCATGTTTGCTGGCCACGTAGGCCGCGGCCCCATGTAACGCTGTCAATCCGGCGATGGAAGCAGTGTTCACGATCGAACTGCCACTGGCCAAGCGCGGTATCTGGTATTTGAGGCAGAGAAAGACACCGGTGAGGTTGACGCACAGCATGCGATTCCAATCTTCGAGGGAAATGTCGCACAGTCGTGTCTTGTGGTTGTTGGTTTCGAATGTGCCAATTCCGGCATTGTTGAAACAACAATCGATGCCGCCCAGGCCACTTTCTGCCGCTTCGACCATGCGGCGCACGTCCGACTCCAATGAAACATCAGCCCGATGCGCCATGGCCTTTCCGCCGGCAGCACGAATCTCGCCGGCAACGGCGTGCGCTTGCTCGCCATTTCTGTCCACAACACAGACCGACGCACCTTCTCGCGCGAACGCCAGGCACGTCGCCTTGCCGATACCGGAGGCGCCGCCGGTGATGAGTGCTTTTCTACCTTGCAACAACGTCATAACCAATCCTTTTGTCATCTGCTTGTCAGGCTAATTTGATCACCATTTCGACCGAATGGGGTGGCTCGGTCCCTACACGGTCGCTGCGCAGGATGCTGGTGCTGCGATAGCAACCCTGACAGCATTTCTGCGCCTGAATACGCGTCCAAAATTGAGCTTGCCAACGATAGGGCTTTTCAAGCAGTCTTATAAATTCAATATGTTAGCCAGTAGATACAAGACTTGGGTCATGTAGCCACTTAGCATTGTTTTAACGCAAAGCGTGAAGCTAGCGTATGTGTTATCAAAATTTGACAATCAGAGGTTCCCGGCCACCGAGCCAATCAGCAAAGGAAGCATCATGAAAATCCGCTTGTTTACTCACCGATTTATAGGTGCGGCACTGTTGTACTCATTCGCAATTTCGGGCGCCTTCGCGGCGCCAACGGGCAAGATCACGATCGCCATGCCATCGGAGCCCGCTACGCTCGACCCTGCCAAAGGGGGCACGCGCTACAACCACACCTTCAACGCGAACATGTTCGAGTCGCTCTATATACGCAATTCGCAATCCGACCTGGTGCCGGGACTTGCGGTCTCGCACACCGTCTCGTCTGACGGTCTGAGGTATACGTTCAAGTTGCGGCGCGGCGTGAAATTCCATGATGGTTCGCCACTCACGGCCGATGACATCAAGTTCAGCTTTGACCGGGCAATGAATCCGGACACAAAGAACCCCTTGAATGCCTACCTGAAGGCTATTGACAAGGTCGAGATTGAAAATCCGGACACGCTCGCGATCAAGCTCAAGGAGCGCGACGCCATCCTACTGAAGAAGTTGGCGTTTGCGGGCTGGGTAGTGCCCCGCAAATACGTCGAATCTGTTGGCGACCAGGGCTTCGCCAAGAATCCGATTGGCTCCGGTCCGTTCAAGTTCAAGTCCCGCTCAATCAACGAGTCCATCGAACTGGAGGCGAACGAGCAGCACTGGGCTACCGTACCGAAGGTCAAGTCATTGGTCTACCGCACCATACCGGAAGACGCCGTCCGGCTCGCCATGTTGCAGACCGGCGAGGTGGACATCGCAAGCGAAATGCCACCGCCGCTGTTGGAACGCATCGATGCCATCAAGGGCATCAGGGCGCTGTCTCACCCAAGCGGTGCTGTCTACTGGTTACCCATCAATCTCAAGAATGCGGCGAGCGACAGCCCCCTGCTGAATCCGAAAGTCCGTCAAGCGTTGAACTACGCCGTGGACAAGGAAGGCATCATCAACGGCGTATTGAAGGGCCAGGCCGTCGCAGTTGGCGGATCACTTGTCCCTTCGATCACTCCGACCGCCAAGGCCCTGAAGCCTTATCCCTACGACCCGGTGATGGCGAAGAAGTTGCTTGCGGAGGCGGGGTACCCCAATGGCATCAAGGTGGACATGTTCAGTTCCGTCGGTCGCTATACGCTGGATCAGGACATCTCTCTGGCGATTGCAAACAGCATGAAGGCCGCCGGCATCGACGTCAATCTCACGCTATGGGACTCGACCAAGTGGGTTCAGGGACTCATGAAGAAGACCTATCCGCTTAGCTACCAGGAGTTTGGCAATACGGTCTTCGACCCCGAGGGCCTGATGATCTTTGCCCTGCACACCAAGGCGTTCTGGTCCTTCTACAGCAATCCCCAGGTCGACAAGATGATCGACGAGTCCATGACGATCGCCGATCAGAAACAGCGGGACGCCCATTTCCTGAAAGTCGACAAGCTACTTCATGACGACGCTTCGCACATTTTTCTGTGGGAAAGCAAGATCGTTCTCGGCGTAAAGGACAAGCTGAAATGGAACCCGGCCGCTGGTGACACGTGGTTCAAGTTCTGGGACGCGTCTTGGGCGAATTAATGCCACGATGCCCGCGCCAGCAACAAGCGACCGCCGAGAACGGCCGGGGAACCCGTGACGTAAAGCGCGCGGGTTGAGCATGGTTAGCTACCTGGTCAAACGCTTCGCCCAGGCGCTGATTTCGTTGCTCGGGGTCTCGCTCATCGTGTTCGCGATCACGCACCTGATTGGCGACCCCGATGTGCTGCTTCTTCCGGCTGAGGCATCGCAAGAGGACCGCGCCGTCTATCGGCAAGCGCTGGGCCTAGACAAGCCGGCAATGCAGCAGTATCTGATTTTCCTTTCCAAAGCGGTAACCGGAGACTTCGGCGAGTCCTATCGCTTTCATACGCCGGTGCTCGAATTGGTGCTGGGTCGACTCCCGCCTACGATCGAGCTTGCGCTGGCGGCCATGGCCTTCGCGATTATCTTTGGTGTCAGCTCCGGCATCATCTCGGCGGTTTGGCCCGGCAGATGGATTGACAGACTGGTGCAAGGCGCGGCCTTGTTGGGCATGGCAGCGCCCACGTTCTGGGTCGGCATCATGTTGATCCTGCTGTTCTCGGTGCAGTTCCAGATCTTCCCGATCGCTGGCCGCTCCGGCTTCGCATCGCTCATATTGCCGGCGATCACCCTGGGTTGGTATTCGACCGCCGTCATCTCGCGCATGACACGCTCGACGATGCTCGACGTACTGGACTCCGACTACATCAGAATGTCGATCCTCAAGGGGACGCCCAGACATGTGATCATCTTTAAGCATGGTATGAAAAACATACTCACCACCATGATCACCGTTGTGTCACTGCAATTGATCGTCCTGCTCGCTGGCGCGGTCATCACAGAGACAATCTTCTCTTGGCCCGGCATCGGCCGTTTGCTGATCCAGTCGGCGGCAGGAGGCGACTACCCCGTCGTGCAGGGCATCACACTGATCAGCTCGGCGCTGTTCGTTCTCATCAATTTGGGCACGGATCTGCTGTACTTTGCCATCGACCCAAGAATTAGATCCTCCGAATAATGATTGACGCACCTTCCAGTCGCCTGAAACGTGAGAGACGATCGGCCGCGTTGTTGTGGGCCGGGCTTGTCGTCGTCGGCCTGTTCGTCATGCTCGGGGTCTTCGCGCCCTGGATCGCGCCACACGACCCGGTGCAGCAGAACATCGCGAAAATGCTGCTGCCACCCTTCTGGGAAAAAGGCGGCTCGACGGCGCATTTGCTGGGAACTGCGGCACTTGGCCAAGACATTCTTAGCGGCATCATCTACGGCGCCCGGGTTTCTCTCTTGGTCGCTGTCTGCGCCGTGCTGCTGTCAGGTGCCTTCGGCGTCGCCGTAGGGCTTGTCGCCGGGTTCATGGGAGGCTGGGTCGACAGTTTGC
>JBIKZP010000253.1:0-4438 GCA_044354655.1 Rhodoferax sp.
GAAAAAATTGACATGCTGGACTTTGCCGAATTCATTGCCATCAACAAGTTTGACCGCAAGGGCTCGCTCGACGCCCTGCGCGACGTTGCCAAGCAAGTGCAACGCAACAAGGAAGCCTGGACCACCCCCACTGAGCAAATGCCCGTGTTTGGCACCATGGCCGCGCGCTTCAACGACGACGGTGTGACCGCCCTGTACCAGGCGCTCAAAGTGCGCCTTGCTGAACTGGGCCTGAGCTTCAAACCCTCGCGTTTGCCTTTGGTCACTGTTCGACACAGCACCAATCAGACCCCGGTAGTGCCGGCCGCTCGCACCCGCTACCTGGCCGAAATCAGTGACACCGTTCGCGGCTACAAAAAACGCGCGCGCCAGCAAGCCACGCTGGCGCGTGAAATTCAACAACTCCAGGCCACTGGGCGCATGCTGCAAGAGGCAGATGCCAGCAAGACCAACGCCGTCAACGCGGTGCTGGACCTGGCCGTGCAGCGCGACGCGCACCTGGGCGGCGCTGAGAAAAAGCTGCTGGCCCAATGGCCTGCTATGCAGGCGGCCTATGCCGGCGACGAGTACGTGGTGAAAATCCGCGACAAAGAAATTCGCACTGCGCTCACCACCAAATCCCTGAGCGGAACCACCATTCGCAAGGTGGCGCTGCCCACTTATGAAGACCACGGCGAAGTACTCAAGTGGCTGATGCTCGACAACGTGCCTGGCAGCTACCCCTACACCGCCGGCACCTTCGCCTTCAAGCGTGAAGGCGAAGACCCTACCCGCATGTTCGCTGGCGAGGGCGATGCCTTTCGCACCAACACGCGCTTCAAATTGCTCAGCTCAGGCATGGCGGCCAAGCGTTTGTCCACCGCGTTCGACTCGGTCACGCTCTACGGCAACGACCCCGATCCGCGTCCCGATATTTACGGCAAAGTTGGCAACTCAGGCGTGAGCATTGCCACCCTGGACGACATGAAAGTGCTCTACAGCGGCTTTGACTTGTGCAGCCCGTCCACCAGCGTCTCCATGACCATCAACGGCCCGGCGCCCAGCATACTGGCCATGTTCATGAACACGGCGATTGACCAGAACATCGACAAGTTCAAGGCGGACAACGGCCGCGACCCGACCGACACCGAGCTGGAAAAAATTCGCGAGTGGGTACAAGAAAATGTGCGCGGCACGGTGCAGGCCGACATTCTGAAAGAAGACCAGGGCCAAAACACCTGCATCTTCTCCACCGAGTTTTCACTCAAGGTGATGGGCGACATTGCCGAGTACTTTGTGCACAACCGGGTGCGTAATTTTTACTCCGTGTCCATCAGCGGCTACCACATTGCCGAGGCTGGGGCCAACCCCATTAGCCAGCTGGCCTTCACGCTCAGCAACGGCTTCACGTTCGTAGAAGCCTACCTGGCGCGCGGTATGCACATTGACGACTTTGCGCCCAACCTGAGTTTCTTCTTCAGCAACGGCATGGACCCCGAATACACCGTGATGGGCCGCGTGGCGCGCCGCATCTGGGCGGTGGCCATGAAAGAGAAATACGGTGCCAATGAGCGCAGCCAGAAGTTGAAGTACCACATTCAGACCAGTGGACGCAGTCTGCACGCGCAGGAGATTCAGTTCAACGACATTCGCACCACGCTGCAAGCGCTGATTGCCATTTACGACAACTGCAACAGCCTGCACACCAACGCGTTTGACGAAGCCATCACCACACCCACGGAAGAGTCGGTGCGCCGCGCCATGGCCATTCAGCTCATCATCAACCGCGAATGGGGCCTGGCCAAAAATGAGAATCCGACACAAGGTGCCTTCATTATTGAAGAATTGACCGAGTTGCTGGAAGAAGCGGTGCTCTTGGAGTTTGAGCGCATTGCCGAGCGCGGCGGCGTGCTTGGCGCCATGGAAACCGGCTACCAGCGCGGCCGCATCCAAGACGAGTCCATGCACTACGAGATGCTCAAGCACACCGGCGAGCTGCCCATCATCGGCGTCAACACCTTCCGCAACCCGCATGGCGATGCCGTGCTGGACAAGCTGGAGCTGGCGCGTTCCACCGACGAAGAAAAGCAAAACCAACTCAAGCGCTTGGCCGATTTCCACGCCCTGCACGCCCGCGAAGCCCCGGCCATGCTCAAGCGCCTGCAGCAGGCGGTCATTGAGAACAGTAACGTGTTTGAGGTGCTGATGGACGCTGTGCGCGTCTGCTCACTGGGTCAAATCACCACCGCCCTGTTTGAGGTAGGTGGCCAATACCGCCGCAATATGTAAGGCAACCCAATCTGCAGACGTAAAAAAGGGCGGTGTAACCGCCCTTTTTTTGTCCCCGAAGGGGCGCTAGCCGGAATTAACCGCCTTTTTTGCAGCGCTTGCCAGGGTTTTTCTTGTTATTGGTGGACACGCCACGCTCCAGGCTGCGCTTTTGGCCGCGGGGGGCTGTGAAGCACACGCCAGCAGGGGCCACAGGGCGGGGGGTAGCGCGACGCTCGGCTTCGGTACGGAACTCTTGGGCCATGAGAAAACTCCAGATAAATTGAATAAACGCCAGATTATCTCAGCACTTGGGGGCTTGGTGCTGACCGGGCCTACAGAATTCGCACCCGCACGCTTTTGCCCTTGACCTTGCCGGCATTGAGTTTTTGCATGGCTTGGTGGGCAATGTCGCGCTGCACCGCCACAAAGGTGGTGAATTCGGTCACGTTGATCTTGCCGATTTGCTCCCGCGTGTAGCCAGCGTCGGCCGTCAACGCGCCCAGCACGTCGCCAGGGCGAATTTTTTCTTTGCGCCCGCCCAGAATCTGCAAAGTCACCATGGGCGGTAGCAGGGGTCCGTGGCCAGTGGGCGTTAACGCTTCAAGCGGGTGCCAGACTGAGGCGCGGTGCTGGTATTGCTCAATCTTGCCGACCGCGCCCATCTCGTACAGGGCCGCCAGGCTCAGCGCCAGGCCCGACTCTCCCGCGCGCCCCGTGCGCCCAATGCGGTGCACATGCACCTCGGGGTCGGGCGTGATGTCCACGTTGATCACCGCCTCCAGTTGCGTGATGTCGAGCCCGCGCGAGGCCACATCAGTGGCCACCAGCACCGAGCAACTGCGGTTGGAAAACTGGGCCAGCACCTGGTCGCGCTCGCGCTGCTCCAGCTCGCCGTACAGCGCCAGCGCGCTAAAGCCCTGCGCTTGCAAATAGGTCACCAGGTCTTTGCATTGCTGCTTGGTGTTGCAAAACGCCAGCGTGCTGATGGGGCGAAAGTGGTTCAGCAGTTGGGCCACCACGGCAAAGCGGGTCGGGCGGGTGACCTCGTAAAAACGCTCTTCAATCAGGTTCTCTGCCGGTTTGGCGTTGACCTTGATTTGCAGCGGATCACGCATGAACTGCTGGGCCAGTTTTTCAATGCCTTCTGGGTAGGTGGCAGAAAACAGCAAGGTCTGGCGCTCTTTGGGGCACTGCTTGGTGACGGTGACGATGTCTTCCATAAAGCCCATGTCCAGCATGCGGTCGGCCTCGTCAAGCACCAGGGTGCTGAGCGCTTCAAGCGACAAATAGCCGCGTTCCAGATGGTCCATCACGCGCCCGGGCGTGCCCACCACAATGTGGGCGCCGTGCTCCAGCGAGGCGCGCTGGCCGCGCAGGGCCACGCCGCCGCATAAAGTCACCACCTTGATGTTTTCTTCGGATCGCGCCAAGCGGCGGATCTCGATGGTCACCTGATCGGCCAGCTCGCGCGTGGGGCACAGCACCAGGGCTTGCACGGCAAAACGGCGTGGGTTGAGTTTGTCCAGCAGGGCCAACGCAAAGGCGGCGGTTTTGCCGCTGCCGGTCTGGGCTTGCGCAATCAGGTCTTTGCCCGCTAGCGCAGCCGGCAGGCTCATTTGCTGAATGGGCGTCATGGACAGGTAGCCCAGTTGTGCCAGGTTGGCCAGCACAGCAGGGTTCAGGGTCAGGGCGCTGAAGGGGGCGCCAGCGGTCATTGTGGCTGGCGCAGTGGGCGCAGCCTTCACGGATTCATGGGTAGTCATGCCCCGATTATCGGGCGCAGGGGCCGGCTCAGGCGTAGTAGGCGGCCACAAAGTCCTCAAACTGGCCTTGCGGCTGGGCTTCCAGCTCGCGGTGTTGGGCCAGGGACTCGCCCACGCTGGCCAAAAAGCGCGCCTGCGTGGCCGCGTCAAGTGGCTGGTTCAGCAAGCTTTGGTGGTGTAGTTGCGCTTGGTGCATGGCAAATTCAAAGAAGCCGCCGTGCGTGTGGGCGGCGGCCAGCACCCGAGCCGAGGGTGTCGCCTCGGGCTGGTCAATCAGTACGCGCAGGCCGGCCAAGGTGTTGCTGTAGCGCGTGCCGCCATAAGCTGTGTCCAGCATGTCGGCAAAAGGCTGCATGTCGTCAAACAGTTCATGCGCCAGCGGGCGCAGCGGCTGCTCGCGGTTGTGGGCCAGCAGCTGCAGGTCG
>JBIKZP010000254.1:0-4411 GCA_044354655.1 Rhodoferax sp.
GGTAATGACAGGTGTGCAGCGGTTGCAGGTATTAGGATTTTGGTCGCTAAGGATTTGTAAAGACCATTTGCTGCCGCTCACGAAATGCCGAGCCGTCATTCGCAACACGTAGTTGTTAATATTTTTGATTATTAAAACAATTAATTGATTTGTTGAATCGAGCCCAAGTCACTGCAATGGAGTAGTTTCCCCCACCACTTGCCAGGATAAAGTGCCCGCAAATTAATATCGGCCCCAAGTAATGGAGGCCATCAGGGAAGGTTAGCGTGTGACAGTCATTTCCAGTGAAATCGCCGCGTGCAGCGCATGCGCAAGACAATTCAAACCATGACAGTTCTGAGCGCCCTACCTGTCAGCACCGCTGACGCATTGGCCTCCTTAGCTGCCTTGTGCGCCGTGGCCCGCTTTCATCAGGTGGCAGCCGACCCAGCCACGCTAGCGCACCAACTGGGCTTGTCCAGCAGCGACGCCCTGACCCCTTCTGATGTACTTCGTGCGGCCCAGCATTTGGGTCTCAAAGCCAAACTCACGCGCACCCACGTCGAGCGCCTCGCCTTGACGCCCTTGCCCGCGCTGGCACTGATGCACACCGAAGACAACACGCTGCGCCTGGTGATACTGGCCCAATGCGACGGCCAGCGGGTGCTATTCCAAGACGGTGTATCCAACCGCCCCACCGTCAAACCGATTGACGTCTTCGCCGCGCAGTGGAGCGGCGAGCTGATCCTCATCTCCAGCCGTGCCAGCTTGACCGGTGAACTCTCCAAGTTCGATTTCTCCTGGTTCATTCCCGCCTTGGTCAAATACCGCAAGCTGCTGGGCGAAGTACTGCTGATCAGCTTCATGCTGCAACTGTTCGGGCTGGTCAGCCCACTGTTCTTTCAGGTGGTGATGGACAAGGTGCTGGTACATAAAGGCATGACCACACTTGACGTGCTGGTGATCGGTCTGGTGATCGTGGTCATCTTTGAGAGCGTGCTCAATGCCTTGCGTGCCTACGTCTTTAGCCACACCACCAGTCGCATCGATGTCGAACTCGGTGCCCGCCTGTTTCGCCACTTGGTGCAACTGCCTCTTGCTTACTTTCAGGCCCGCCGGGTGGGCGACTCGGTGGCGCGCGTGCGCGAGCTGGAGAACATCCGCAGCTTTCTCACTGGCAATGCCTTGACGGTGTTACTCGACGTGTTCTTCTCTGGCGTCTTCATTGCCGTCATGCTGTTCTACAGCGTGCCATTGACGCTGATTGTGCTGGTGAGTCTGCCCTTGTACTTTGGCCTGAGCATGGCGGTGGTGCCGATATTGCGGGCACGGTTGGACGTCAAGTTCGCGCGCGGAGCCGAAAACCAGTCGATGCTGGTGGAAACAGTGGCCGGCATCCAGACCGTCAAAGCCACAGCGCTGGAGCCCGCTTTTTGCAAACGCTGGGACAGCCAACTGGCGTCGTATGTGTCGGCCAGCTTCAAAACCCAGAACCTGGCAACTCTTGCCCATGAAGGCGTGAACCTAATCGGCAAGCTGGTCAATGCCGCCACGCTTTGGTATGGCGCCCATCTGGTGATGAACAACGATTTATCGGTGGGCCAGTTCGTCGCCTTCAACATGTTTGCCCAACGGGTGAGCCAGCCCATCATGCGCATGGCGCAACTGTGGACCGACTTCCAGCAAACCGGCATCTCGGTGGCGCGCCTGGGCGACATCCTCAACACCCGCACCGAAGTACCGCCCACCAGCACCGCGCAGTTGCCCGCACTCAAAGGCCGCATCACACTTGACGGTGTGTCATTTCGCTACCGACCCGAAGCCGCACCGGTGTTGAACGGCATCAGTCTGGACATCCAGGCTGGCGAAATCATCGGCATCATCGGGCGCTCCGGCTCCGGTAAAAGCACGTTGACGAAGCTGGTGCAGCGCCTGTACTCTCCCGAAGGCGGTCGGCTGCTGGTGGACGGCATCGACATCAGCCTGATCGACGCGGCGCAGCTTAGAAGACAGGTCGGCGTCGTGCTGCAAGAGAACCTGTTGTTCAACCGTAGCGTACGCGAGAACATCGCCATCACCGATCCGGCCGCACCGATAGAAGCCGTCATCCAGGTGGCACAGTTGGCCGGGGCCCATGAATTCATCAGCGAACTGCCCGAAGGCTACGACACGCTGGTGGGCGAGCAAGGCGGCTCCTTGAGTGGTGGTCAACGCCAACGCGTGGCCATTGCCCGCGCCCTGTTCACCAACCCGCGCATCCTGATTCTGGACGAAGCCACCAGTGCACTGGACTACGAGAGCGAGGCCATCATCCAGCGCAACATGGCCCACATCTGCCGAGGCCGCACCGTGCTCATCATCGCGCACCGTCTGTCCGCCGTGCGCCACGCCCACCGCATCATCGTGATGGACAGGGGGGCGATTGTGGAAGCCGGACCGCATGACGCGCTGGTGAACAAACCACAGGGCCTGTACGCCTACCTGTGGCGCCTGCAGGATGGCGGCAAGCCCAGCGATGGCGCCGCATCAGCAGCAACCGAAGGGGCCGCCCCATGAACGAAGCCACCCAAGCCCAAAGCCACCCCCAACCCAGCCATCCGGCGCGCGAACTGCTGGCCCGCTACCGTGCCGTCTTGCAACACGCCTGGGCGAACCGCACCGAACTGGCCGGCCCCAGTCGCTTGGCCGACGAGATGGCCTTTCTGCCTGCCGCCCTGTGCCTGCAAGACACCCCGGTGCACCCGGCCCCCCGCCGGTTTGCCTGGGGTTTGATGCTGCTGTTTGTGCTGGCCCTGCTCTGGTCGTACTTCGGTCAGGTGGACATCGTGGCTGTGGCACCGGGACGCATCATGGTGAGCGAACGCACCAAAGTTATCCAGCCGCTGGAGGCCAGTGTGGTCAGGCAAGTGCTGGTCAAAGATGGCGACCGCGTGCAGGCCGGCCAGGTGCTGGTCGAACTCGACCCGACCATGGCCAGCGCCGACCGGGCCAGTGTGGACGAGCAGCTCAAGGCCCAGGCCTCGGAAGCGCTGCGCAGCCAAGCCCTGCTGCAAATGCTCTCAAATAAGAAGCTGCTCAAGCCCGTAATACATGCGTTAGATCCTGATTTAACCCAAGACCCAGCGACCCAAACCCAACTGCAATCCGAGTGGCAAGACATCAAAGCCAAACTCGCCAAGTTCGACGCCGAAGCCGCGCGGCGCCAAGCCGAGATCGCTACCGTCAAAGCCAGCATCGCCAAGCTGGAGGCCACCGTGCCGATGGCCCAAGTGCGCGAAGCCGACTTCAAACGGCTGGTCGAGCAGGGCTACATCTCGGGCCACGCGACGCAAGACAAAACCCGAGAGCGCGTCGAACTGGAGCGCGACCTCAGCGTGCAGCGGGCCCGCTTGCTTGAGACGCAATCCACCCTGCAGGAAACCGAACAAGGCAAGGCAGCGTTCAAAGCAGAAACCGTGCGCCTGCTGAGTGACCGGCACGCCCTGGCCGCTACCCGGCACAGCCAGCTGCAAACCGAAGCCAGCAAAGCCAGTCAGCGCGAAAAGCTGACCCAGCTCACCGCCCCGGTCGCCGGGATCGTGCAGCAACTCGCCATCCATTCAGTCGGTGGCGTCGTCACCAGCGCCCAGTCGCTCATGATTGTGGTGCCCGACAGCGCCAGCGTGACGGCCGAGGTGACCATTGCCAACCAGGACATCGGTTTTGTCAGCGCTGGGCAGCTAGCGGCGGTGAAGCTGGAAACCTTTCCGTACACCAAGTACGGCACGGTGGGGGCAAAAGTCGATGTGGTGACAGCCGATGCGGTGACTGACGAGAAGAAGGGCTCCTACTACCCGGCCACGCTGACCCTGAGCCAGAAAGACATGCTGATCGACGGCAAACGCATCCCCTTGAGCCCGGGCATGAACATTACGGCTGAGATCAAGACCGGGCAGCGCCGGATTATTGAATATCTGCTGAGCCCGGTGCAACGGGCGGGGAGTGAGAGTTTAAGGGAGAGATAACTATGTTTGAAATTACTAACTTAAATAAGGAAATATCAGTGAATAAAAAAAGCAACTCTGTGGGGCTGTTAGATGTCAAATTCGATTGCAATTGCAAGAGAGGGCACTTGGGCCTATTCCAACTGGGGCGGTGGCGGTGGGTCGGGGGACAGTTCGCACAGCCTGTTTTATTGATAAAGGCAGGGGTGTAGCGATGGCTGTTAGCTTGTCGATTGTCGCCGGGGTCATTGCTTATGAGTTTCATAAACGAAAGAAGCATAGCGTCGGAATAGTTTTTGACATAACTGCAGTTTTATTTATTTGGCGGATTCAAGGACGAAGTGCAACAAAGATGAACCCGGCAATAGGTGGCTGAGGATGTCAAGGCATCATGGCCACTTAAACCGCCAAGTCCAAGTTGCCAGATGTACAAGCACCTCAGCCGAGAA
>JBIKZP010000517.1:0-4404 GCA_044354655.1 Rhodoferax sp.
TAGCCTGATCTTGCAGCGCGCCGCCTTCCTGCCTTTCAGCGGGGAGCAGCGCGCCTTCATAATCGGGCCGCCAAATGGACTGGTCCGACTAGGCTCACTCGCGCTGTCCTACCAAGACATCTTCATCATTGTTGCCGCAGTAGCCGTAGCGGTCGGGCTGTATTTCATCTACAACCGCACGCGCATCGGTAAGACACTGGTTGCCGTGGGAGAAGACCCCGATGGCGCTCGTGCCATCGGCATATCCCCAGAAAGAATGTCACAGGTATCTGCTGCCATAGCGGGCGTGGTGGCCGCAATCACCGGTCTTGTGGTGGCTCCCATGTTTCTGGTGTCGCCACATATGGGCTTCCAATTGTTGTTCACCGGTTTCGTCGCTGCCACCTTTGGTGGGCTGGGTTCGCTCCCGGGCGGGTATATCGGTGGATTTGTCGTTGGTTTTCTGATACAAGCGACTGGCGCCTACGGCTCTAGTGAGTGGACTCATGTGGTCTTGTTCGGTGCGCTGCTGACACTGTACGCGATCAGGCCATGGGGTTTGTTTGGCTCGCCTCCTATGCGTGCAGTATGAACTGGCTGGAGAAGATTCGGCGCTCTCCAGTACTGCATGGCGGCATTATGGCAGCGCTGTTGCTGCAGCTGTCGATGTACTGGGGGGCTGACTCTTATCACACCTACATGGTCTTGTTGATCTGCGTCTATTCGATAGCCGCGCTCGGCTTGAATATTCCGGCGGGCATGCTCGGACAACTGTCGCTCGGGCATGGCGCCGCGTTCGGGCTGGGTGCATATGTCGGGGCGATCCTGTCGCTCGATCATGGACTCCCCGTACTGGTGTCCATGCCGACGGCCGCGCTGGTCGGGGGTGTTTTGGGCATGATCATGGCCGCGCCTGCGGCTCGTCTGGGGGTGATAGCGCTGGCGATCGTCTCGCTCGGATTTACGCTGGTGATGCAGCAACTGATCATCGTGTTTCGTTCAATCACTGGCGGCGCGGATGGACGTTTCGGCATCAATGCGCCAGTCTTTTTCGGGCAGCCTGACATGACGCCGACACAATTGGCGACTCTGATCATCGGGTTGCTGTTTGTCACGTATTGCGCACACTCGTATTTTCGGACCTCGTCGGCAGGCCGCACTCTGATCGCACTGCGCGACAACGAGATCGGCGCCTCGGCGATCGGCATAACGCCCTACAAATGGATCGTGATCGCGTACTCTCTGGGCTCTGCCATCGGGGCGTTGGCTGGCAGTTGTTACGCATTCCTCAGCGTTTCGGTCAGTCCTGAATCATTTGGAACGCACCTGTCGGTCCTTTTTTTGCTTATGGTCATTGCGGGTGGTGCCGGAACCCGGTTCGGGCCGCTCGTGGGAGCTTGCATTGTCGGCTTGATCCCGATCCTGCTCAGCGAATATCCGAATGTGCAGCCCTTCCTCTACGGCGGATTGTTGATCCTGATCGTGCGCCTGATGCCACGCGGAATCATGCGCCGCAGCGGCGCGCCGGTGCTTGGCAAGGCCTACGCAATTGATCCGCCCACACAGTCCGGCGCTGGAGTGTTCATTGGCACGCCCACCAGGGCGCACTCTCCGGTAGTGCTCAAGGTGGAGGGAATTGAGCGCCGGTTCACGGGTCTGGTAGCGGTTCAGGATTTCTCCTTTGACTTGCGGGCCGGCGAGGTGCTGGCTCTGATAGGCCCCAACGGCTCGGGCAAGACCACCGTGCTCAATGTGATCTGCGGGATCTATCCGCCGCAGGCAGGTAGAGTGTCGCTTCTGGGCAGGCAGATCGCCGGCCTGTCTCTACCTCGGATCTCACGGGCTGGTATCAGCAGGACCTTCCAAGTACCCCGTCTATTCCGCGGTCTTACGATCCGGGAGACTCTGGCACTGGCGCTGCAGTACCGCAAAACAGGCACGACAATCCACAACCTGCAAATAGTGCTGGAATTTCTGGCGGAGGCCGGCCTACGCGAGGAGAGCTTCGAGCGGGAGGTTGGCGAGTTGCCGCATGGGCAACTGCGGATGATCGAAATTGCGATGGCCGCCTTGCGCGGAGCCGATGTGCTGTTGCTTGACGAATGCGCTGCCGGCTTGTCTGCGCACGAAATGGACCTCATGCTGCGGCTACTGCGCAGGCTCGCCGCTCAGGGGGTTGCGATGATCATAGTCGAGCACCATCTCGATCTTGTGCGCGCGATCGCCAACACGGTGCATGTGCTCAATCTCGGCAGCCTTCTGTGGGCTGGCGGGCCCGATGACCTCGACAAAAGCGAGCAGGTGCGCGAAGCTTATCTGGGGTCCCTATGACGATCAATGCGTCAGGGTTGGTTGTTCGCCAACTATCTGTGAGTTTTGGAGCTGTTAAGGCGGTGGAGGATATTTCCCTGCAGATCCGCCCTGGCCAGTGTGTGGGGATCATCGGCGCCAATGGTGCGGGCAAGACCTCGCTGTTGCGGGGCATCAGTGGGCTCAGCCGGGCCGCCGGAAAATCGCAGGTGCAGTTGCACGGCGTAGTCATCGACAGGTGGTCGGCGGTCAGTCGCGCGCGCGCGGGGCTGGGTCACGTGCTAGAGCATCGTCATATCTTCCCAGCCCTTAGCGTCCGTGACAACCTCGATATCGTACCTCGCAAGGGCAATTCGTCCTCGCAGACGCAATTTGAGCGGGTTCTCGATATGTTTCCCGAATTGCTACCAAACATTGACAGACCTGCCGGAGCATTGAGTGGCGGGCAACAGCAGTTTCTGGCTTTCGGACGCGCTCTCATGGCCGAGCCGACAATCCTGCTGCTCGACGAGCCGACCACCGGTCTGGCCCCGATGCTGGTGCGTCGTATCGGCGAGGCCGTTAATCGTCTGGTGGCGGAAGGCATCGGCATATTGATCGTCGAGCAGGCCCTCAGTGTCATAGAGATGACATCGAGCCTGGTGCATGTCCTGAGCCATGGGAGGTTCGTGGCCTCGGTCGACCCCAGAACAGAGTCCCTGACGCAGGCGGCCCACAAAGCCTACTTCGCGTGAGTGATGACGCGCGCCGACTTTTACTCGGCGGCACCACGGGGCACCTTTTTTTCGACGGCTGCGATCGGCCTCCCGAGTCGCGTCGTCATTTGTTGAAAGGGGAAATTGCTGATGCTTAAAATTGTCGCCTTGTTTAATCCGGCCGACGGCGTTTCGATCGAAGCGTTCGAGGATTGGTACCTTAACAAACATGTGGTCGATGCCAGAAAGATACCAAACCTTCGGCGCTATACGATTCACCGTGTTCATTCGTCGGTACAGGAGCGATCAGCGCATTTTCGACTGGCAGAACTGGAGTTCGACGATCTGCCTTCAGCAGAACGGTCGCTGGCGTCGCCCGAATACCAGTATGCTTTGCGCGACGCAAAATCATACATCAAGGATCATATAAGGTATATTTTCGAGTCTACAGAGGTCATTTTGCAGAAGTGAGTATCCTCGCCCGCGATAATGTTGTCTAATAATATTTTGTAATATCAAAGAGGTGTATCTATGGCCAGCTTTCCGGATCATGAATGGTTTGTCGAATTTGCCAGAAAACTTGAGGCACACACTGATTTCAAGGAGTACGGGCCGTGGTTCGACTCTGCGCTGACATTCCGCTGCGAATTCAACGCTACCACCTTAGTTTTCGAGCGAGGCATTATTTCTCGCACCTATGAGGGCATGGAAAATTACGACATACTGCTCAACGGAACGAAAGAACAATGGGATAATTTCGTCAATACCGATCTGACGCTTGTGCGTCTGCATCGCAATGCCTTGATGGATATTCGCGGGGATAATGTCCGAATAATGCAAAACTGGAAGGCATTATTCTTCATCACGCAAATTTTGAAGGCGGAAATTTTGGTCAGTCGCAAAGCATTGCTCTAATTGAAGGAGAAAACAGATGTCTTACGTCTTTGCCGGTGGGGTTCGGATTTATTATGAAGAAGCAGGAGAGGGGCAGCCCATGGTGCTGGTGCATGGGGCCACTCAGGATACATTGTCGTGGCATGACAATATTGATTATTTCGCCGAACGAGGCTACCGAGTATTTGCGATCGACCAACCCGGGCACGGCAAGTCCGGTCTTGTCCACGGCCGGCCAACCCGGACGGTCGAAGAATTCTCCGAGTATTTGTGGAAATTCATCGAGGCGAAGGGAATCAAGCGCCCATTGCTTGTGGGCCACTCCATGGGCGCCGGGATAAGCATCGAGACCGCGATAAACCACCCCGATGATATCGTCGGGATCGTTGCAGTCGACGGTGGTGCGCATGCCCGCAAGCCATCTCACAACTATCATGGCAATGTTCTGGACACGGTGGGCATCAATCCAGCCGACTGGATGGAGACAACTTTCTATTCAGTGCTTGGTCGCACGACGCCAATGGCC
>JBIKZP010000255.1:0-4404 GCA_044354655.1 Rhodoferax sp.
AAATGCCCGTGGTTGCATCGGGCTCAAAGCCACCGGTGTCGATCACGATGAATTCGTGTTTGCCTTGCTTGGCGTTGCCGTAATGGCGGTCGCGCGTCAGTCCGGCAAAATCAGCCACGATGGCATCACGAGACTTGGTCAGGCGATTGAAGAGTGTTGATTTACCAACATTAGGGCGGCCAACAAGGGCCAAAACAGGTTTCATATGACCACAGGGCCCAAGTTACTCAGGCCTGAAGCCAAACACAGCACCCTTGCGGGTGACAACAATCAAAGTTCCAGCGGCCAGTATCGGGGCAGCAGCCGGGGACGATCCATCGGTAGACAGTCTTTTGAGCAGGGTACCGTCTTCGCGGGATAACAAATGCACCCAGCCAGATTGATCGGCTACAGCCACCGAACGACCCACCACCACCGGCGCCAACAAGTTGCGGTACTTCAGCTTGTCAGACTCCCAGGCCGTGTCGCCATTGGCTGCACGCAAGGCAAATACCTTACCGTCACCCTCGGCGCCAAAAACTAACTGACTGTCGGCGTCCACGCCTGTGGCGCCAGAGGCCGACTTGGTCCACAACAAGCTCCCTCGGCCGGCATCAACACAACCCACTGCCGCCTGGTAAGCACGGGCACACACCACGGTGCCCACACGCCCCACGTGCGTGACCAAATCGACCAAACGCTCAATTTCGTTGGCACCGCGCGGCGAGGCAATAGCAGCTTCCCAGCGAATAACGCCGTTGCCAGGGTTCAAGCCCACCAAGCGCCCCGACAAACCGGCCACCAAGGTGTCACCAACGGCCAACAAGATGCCAGGCTGGCGCAACACCAGGGAGTCAGCAGGACGCTGCTGGCTCCACAACTTGCGCCCCGACTTGCCATCAAAAGCGCTCACGGTACGGTCTGCCGTCACCACAAATACCCGTGCACCCGCCACCAGCGGCGCAGTGAAACTCTGGGCATTCAGTTTTTGACGCCAAATTTCTTGCCCCGCTTCAAGGGCTACCAGTTCGTTGTCGCGCGTGATGACCGCCGTGGTCCGCCCGTCACTGCCAGGGCCTGCCGCTATTTGCGCCTTGATGTTCGTGCGCCAGATCTCCGCGCCGGTCACGGCATTCAGCGCCAATAAGGAGCCATCCGAGCTGGCCATCTCCACCGTCGTTCCGTTGACCTTGATGTCCAAAGGAAATTCCACCGGGGGAATCTTCAGCGTCCATGCCTGTTTGATGCCCAATAAGGCGGGGTCTGGCACCAGTTCTGCAGGAATGCGTTTTTCAGGTCCGCTGGAACAAGCCGCCAGCAAGGCCAGCAGGCCCACAGCACACCCAGTTTTAAGGGACCTTGCGATGACTGAAAAAATCACTTTTTCACCTCGGGCGTCGATGCAAGCTGGGTGTCAACGCCCAGTGCGTTCAACTTCACTTCCACCAAACGGCGGAACTCGATTTTTTCATCAAACAGTTTGTAAGCCTTTTCGTACTCGGCAATGGCCTCGGCTTTCTTGCCCTGAAGCTGGAGCAGATCACCTTTGCGGTCCGCCACCATGGCATGGTACGACGTGGGGAAATCGGCATTCAATGGCTTGAGTGCTTCGTCGAAGTTCTTGGACTCCATCCACAAGGACGCTAAACGCAAGCGGGCCACGGCCTGAAAGCCGGGTTCAGACGTTTGCTCGGCAACCCAGGTTAAAGCCGCTTTGGCCGGGTCAATTTGGCCCAAACTGTAATAGTGCTTGGCCACCAGTAATCCCGCTTGCTGCGCGTAGCTGGTAGACGAAAATTTTTCTTTCATGTCGGCAAACACGCGGTCCACCTTAGCCGGCTCGGCCAGCTTCACGGTGCGCTCGACCTCGTCGTACATCGCTGCCGCTTGGCTAGACTGATTTTTTTGCCAGTATTGGTAGAAGTTCCAGCTCGCAAAAGCACCCAGCACAACGATCAATACCCAGGTGATCAGGTTGCCGTATTGCTTCCAGAAATGTTTGATCTGGTCGAGTTGCTCTTGTTCTTCAAGATCTAATTGGTTTGCCATAGTGGTGCCTGTTTTAATTTTTCGATTGTAGGGTGACCGCCCAGGCGGCGATGTTGGCCAGCGACTGGGTAATTTGCTGCCCATCCCCATCGCGCAGCGATTTCACGGCCAACTGGTTGTTGGACAACTCTTCGGCGCCAAAAATAAGCGCAAAACGTGCGCCACTGCTGTCGGCCCGTTTAAATTGCGACTTGATACTGCCCATGCCCTCGCCCGTGCTGGTGTGCATTTGAATGCTGACCCCCAGCTCGCGCAGGGTTTGCAAGGTGCGCAGTGCCACGGGCAATGCCTGTGCCTCGGGCACGATGGCATAGGCATCCAGGTTGATGGGGTCGGCCACCAAGTTTTGCTCTTTGAGCAGCTCAAGCACCCGATCTACCCCCAAAGCCCATCCGACGGCGGGTGCGGGTTTGCCACCCAATTGTTCAAACAGGTAGTCATAGCGACCACCGGCGCACACCGTACCTTGCGAACCCAGGCGATCGGTGGTGAATTCAAACACGCTCAGGTTGTAGTAATCCATGCCCCGAACCAGTCGGGGATTGACAGTAAACGCCACGCCATTGGCTTCCAGAATAGATTTGAGGGCATTGAAGTGCGTCAGCGATGCTTCCCCCAGGTAATCCAGGGTGCGGGGTGCAGCCTCAACCATGTCACGCATGGCCGGGTTTTTGGTGTCCAGAATGCGCAGCGGGTTGCTGTAGAGGCGCCGTTTGGCATCTTCATCCAGCAGTTCAGCGTGCGCTTCAAAGTAGGTAATCAGAGCTTTGCGGTGCAACAAGCGCTCTTCAGGTTGTCCCAGGGTATTGAGTTCCAGGCGAACATCGTTCAAGCCCAATTCTTTCCACAGCGCCACGGCCAATAGGATCAGCTCTGCGTCCACCTCAGGTCCTGAAAAGCCCAAGGCTTCGGCGCCAATCTGGTCAAACTGCCGGTAGCGACCCCGCTGAGGCCGCTCGTGCCTGAACATGGGGCCGATGTAGTACAGCCGCTTGCCGCCGTCATACAGCATGGAGTGCTCAATGGCGGCACGAACGACACCGGCGGTGCACTCGGGACGCAGGGTCAGCGGATCGTCGTTGAGACTGTCCCTAAAAGAATACATCTCCTTTTCAACGATGTCCGTCACCTCGCCGAGGCCGCGAATGAACAAGGGCGTGCGCTCCACAATGGGGGTGCGGATGTTTCTGTAGGCATAACGCGACATCAGGGCGCGCACCTTGGCCTCCAGCCACTCTACCCCAGCAGACTGCGGCGGAAGCACATCATTCATGCCCTTCACACCGGTGAGCTTTTCAATTTTCCCGCTCACCTTTTTCTCGACAGACAACTCACTCATACGACCTCTGCTGCATCGGCATTGCCGAAGCGTTTTTCAATGTAATTTTCAACAATGGCCTGGAATTCAGTGGCAATGGCATCGCCGCGCAAGGTCAGGCGCTTCTCACCGTCAATGAAGACGGGGGCTGCGGGAGCCTCTCCGGTGCCGGGCAGGCTGATGCCAATGTCTGCATGCTTGCTTTCCCCCGGGCCATTGACGATGCAGCCCATGACCGCCACCTTGAGTTTCTCTACACCAGGGTACTTGTCACGCCAAACCGGCATTTGCGCCCGCAAAAAGTCTTCTATCTGCTTGGTCAGTTCTTGAAACGTGGTGCTGGTGGTACGGCCACAACCAGGACAAGCCGTGACGCTGGGAACAAAAGAGCGCAACTCCAGAGCCTGCAAAATATCTGCAGCGATTACCACCTCTTGGGTGCGCGACTCGCCGGGTTGCGGCGTCAGTGAGACGCGAATGGTGTCGCCAATGCCTTCCTGCAACAAAATAGACAAGGCCGTAGCAGAAGCCACCACCCCCTTGCTGCCCATGCCGGCTTCGGTTAGACCCAAATGCAGCGGGTAATCGCAGCGCCTGGCCAGCTCACGGTAAACCGCGATCAAGTCTTGCACGCCGCTGACCTTGCAGGACAAAATAATTTGGTTGGCGTTCATACCCATATCGACAGCACGTTGCGCCGACTCCAAGGCCGACGTGATCAAGGCCTCGTACATGACCGGTTTGGCATCCCAGGGGGTAGCTCTTTGGCTGTTCTCGTCCATCAGGCTGGCGAGCAATTCTTGGTCCAGGCTGCCCCAGTTCACGCCGATGCGTACAGGCTTATTCCAGCGCATGGCCACTTCGATCATTTGACCAAACTGGCGGTCGCGCTTGTCGCCCTTGCCCACATTACCCGGGTTGATGCGGTATTTCGACAAAGCCTGTGCGCAATCCGGGTGATCGGTCAGCAAGCGGTGGCCGTTGTAATGAAAGTCACCAATCAGTGGCACCTCAATGCCCATGCGGTCCAATTGCTCCCGAATGGGCGCCACGGCCAT
>JBIKZP010000256.1:0-4403 GCA_044354655.1 Rhodoferax sp.
AGCACGACGTCAGGGTCAGAGATCAGCGCGTTCCAGTCGGCCGGTTTGACGTAGGTTCCCGCCATGCGCGTGGGACTGATGCCGGGCACGCCCAAGGTCACAATCTCGCGCTTCAGGCGCACCTTCATGCGGTAGAACGGGGGCGTGTCAGCCCAGGCTTCCTTGTGCTGCAACTGGGCCAGGCGCGGGTCTCGCCGCAGGTAGGCCAGCACCGCATGCACCCCTTCAGGCGGGCCAGCAAGAGTGCTGTTAATGCCTTCGCTGGCCAGCAAAATAAGCCCTTTAACCTGTTGCGCTTCGCAAAACGCCAGCAATGGCGCCTTGAGTTCGGCGTAATCGGGCAGCTCAACAAATTGGTAAAAAGCAGCGGTGAGGTATTTGGACATGAAGAGCGCTTAGGTAGGGCAATATGCGCCGCAGCCGCAATTATTGACGAGTTTGTTCTTCAGGTTAAGCGATGTGCGGATCAATGACAGAGCTTGGATCAGACCGACCATGTGGCCTCATGTTCCGGCACGGTGGCGCGCCAGCCCAGTTCATGCTTGATGCGTTTGCGCAGTTCGTCTGAAGCGCCGGCCTCCCCGTGAACCACATACACGTCTTCAGGAGCGTGTGGCAGCGACCGTAGCCAAGCCATCAACTGGTTGGCGTCGGCATGCGCGGAGGCCGACTGCAGTTGCACCACTTCTGCGTTCACCGCCACGTCGTGGCCATGAATGCGCACCGAGGTGGCACCGCTTGCCAGCGTGGCACCACGGGTGCCGGGCGCTTGGTAGCCGGTCAGGATGATCATGTTTTTGCGGTTGCCGGCATACAACGCCAGATGGTGAAGCACGCGCCCTCCGGTGGCCATGCCGCTGGCCGAGAGAATCACCATGGGGCCGTGTCGGTCGGCCAGTGCCCGCGACTCTTCGGTGGTGCTGACCATGGTGGCAGAGTGGGTCAGCGCGTTGGCCTCATGGTGGTTCAAGCGGTGTTCACCCAGGTGGCGGTCAAACAGGTGGGTGGTGTGAACGGCCATCGGGCTGTCCAGAAAAACGGGCAGGCTGGTTGGCAAAACGCCGCGCGCCTTTAACTGGTTGATGGCATGCAAAATCGCTTGCGCTCGGCCCACGGCAAAGACCGGCAGCACGGCAATTCCGCCGCGCTTGGCCAGTTTTTTCAAAGCGGCCCCCAACTCAGCCAGCACGTCTTCCTTGGGGTGCGTTCGGTCGCCATAGGTTGATTCGATCAAAACGGTATCGGCCGCAGGGGGGCGCGCGGGCGGATTCATGATGAGGTCATCGGGGCGACCGAGATCGCCCGAGAACAAGATCCGGCGGCCTCCAACTTCCAGCAGCACACTGGCCGCACCCAGAATGTGACCGGCCGAGGAGAACGTGGCGCGCCAGCCGGGAATCGGCTCAAAGGGTTGTCCAATTTCCACGGTTTTTACCAGTGGCAGACAGTCCAGCGCGTCCTGGCGCGTATAGAGCGGCAAGGCGGGGTCGTGCTTGCTGATGCCATGGCGGTTGGCAAAGGAGGCGTCCTCTTCCTGAATGTGACCGCTGTCTGGCAGCAAGATGTGGCACAGGTCGCGGGTGCCGCTGGTCGCAAAGACCGGGCCCGTGAACCCCTCCTTGGCCAGCAATGGCAAGTACCCACTGTGGTCCAGGTGAGCGTGCGTGAGCAAGACGGCGTTGATCTGGTCGGGCGCTACGGGCAGCGGCTTCCAGTTGCGAAGCCGCAGCAGCTTGTAACCCTGGAACAGCCCGCAGTCCACCAGCAAGCACTCCGTGCCAAATCGAACCAGGTATTTGGAGCCGGTGACGGTCCCTGTGCCCCCCAAAAAAGTCAGGTTGACGCCCATGTACTTAGCTCCTGTTGTGTCAGTAGCCTTTACTATGCCCAAAAAAAGCCGCCAAACCCGGGGGGGTGTTTGGCGGCTTGGTGCTCAGTTCACTTTTAATGCCTTGGGCTGATCTGGGTCAACTGAAAAAGCTTTTCAATTTATCGGTCCAGCTATCACCGGAGGGGGAATGCTTGCCGCCCCCTTTTTTGAGCGACTCATCGAGTTCACGCAGCAGCTTGCGCTGATGCTCCGTGAGTTTGACGGGCGTCTCTATGGCGATATGGCAATACAAGTCACCGGGATAGCTGGAGCGCACGCCTTTGATGCCTTTGCCACGCAGACGGAATTGCTTCCCGTGCTGTGTGCCTTCAGGAATATCAATCGCTGCTTTACCCGCCAATGTGGGGACTTCCAACTCTCCCCCTAAAGCGGCGGTGACCAGGCTGATGGGCACCGAGCAATGGATGTCATCGCCATCGCGCTCAAATATTTCATGTTTTTTAAGCCGGATTTCAATGTACAAATCGCCCGCTGGACCTCCGTTGGTGCCGGGTTCGCCGTTACCCACGCTGCGAATGCGCATACTGTCGTCAATACCGGCGGGGATTTTGACTTCAAGCGTTTTTTGCTTTTTGATCTTGCCTTGCCCTTGACAAGTCAGGCAGGGTTCAGGAATGACCTTGCCCGAGCCGCGGCAGGTGGGGCAGGTTTGCTGCACGCTGAAAAACCCTTGGCGCATTTGCACCTGGCCTACGCCGTTGCAGGTACCGCAGGTTTTGACCTGCGTGCCCGGTTTGGCGCCCACACCATGGCAGGGCTCGCAAGACTCCCAACTGGGGATGCGTATTTGCGCGTCTTTGCCGTTGGCGGCTTCTTCCAGGGTGACTTCCATGGCGTAACTCAGATCACCACCGCGGAACACCTGACGCCCACCACCACCGCCGGCACGGCCGCGTTGCTGGCCAAACATATCGCCAAAAATATCGCCAAAGGCTTCGGCAAAACCACCAGGCCCACCGGCACCACCGCCACGCATATTGGGGTCCACCCCGGCATGCCCATGCTGATCGTAGGCCGCACGCTTTTGCGGGTCAGACAGCATTTCGTAGGCTTCTTTAGATTCCTTGAATTTCTCCTCTGCCACCTTGGAGCTATCGCCCTGGTTGCGGTCAGGGTGGTGCTTCATCGCATGTTTGCGATAGGCTTTTTTAATTTCTTCGTCCGAGGCGTTTTTGGGAACGCCCAGCACTTCGTAAAAATCTCTTTTTGCCATGGTGATTTATGCCTGGTTTCAACACAAACGCCGCGTTGAACATTTTTTCATGTTCAACGCGGCGCCTGCGCCAAGTTTCAGTGAAAAGGCTTAGCCTTTTTTAACTTCTTTCACTTCTGCGTCCACGACATTGTCGTCTTGCGCTGCCGATGGGCCGGCCTGTGCGCCGGCACCACTTTCAGCCGCTTGCGCTGCTTCTTTGGCTTGCATGTCGGCGTACATTTTCTCGCCCAACTTTTGGCTGACAGTGGACAGGGCCGTGCTCTTGGCTTCAATCGATTCCTTGTCGTCACCCTTGATGGCGTCTTCCAAGTGCTTGATGGCTTCTTCGATTTTTTCCTTCTCGCCAGCGTCTAGCTTGTCGCCGTACTCGGTCAGGCTCTTCTTGATGCTGTGCAAGCTGGCATCGGCCTGGTTCTTGGCCTGCACCAGTTCGAGTTTTTTCTTGTCGTCGGCGGCATTGAGTTCGGCGTCTTTCACCATTTGCTGAATCTCGGCTTCTGACAGACCGGTATTGGCTTTGATGGTGATCTTGTTTTCTTTGCCGGTACCTTTGTCTTTGGCGCCCACGTGCAAAATGCCGTTGGCGTCGATGTCAAACGACACTTCAATTTGGGGTGTGCCACGCGAGGCGGGTGGAATGCCTTCGAGGTTGAACTCACCGAGCATCTTGTTGCCCGCGGCAATTTCACGCTCACCCTGGAACACCTTGATGGTCACGGCGGGCTGGTTGTCGTCAGCCGTGGAGAAGGTCTGGGCAAACTTGGTAGGAATGGTCGTGTTCTTGTTGATCATCTTGGTCATGACACCACCCATGGTCTCAATACCCAGACTCAAGGGCGTCACATCCAGCAGCAATACGTCCTTGCGGTCACCCGATAGCACCTGGCCCTGGATGGCGGCGCCAACGGCCACAGCCTCATCTGGGTTCACGTCTTTGCGTGGCTCTTTGCCAAACAATTCTTTGACTTTTTCCTGCACCTTGGGCATGCGGGTCATACCGCCCACCAAAATCACGTCGTTGATATCGGCCGCAGTAACGCCAGCGTCTTTCAGCGCGGTGCGGATTGGCACAATCGTGCGCTCAATCAGCTCTTCCACCAGCGACTCCAACTTGGCGCGGGTCAGCTTGATGTTCAGGTGTTTGGGGCCTGAGGCATCGGCGGTCACGTAAGGCAGGTTGATGTCGGTCTGCGAGCTGCTGGAGAGTTCAATTTTGGCTTTCTCGGCCGCTTCTTTCAGGCGTTGCAGGGCCAGCACGTCCTTGCCCAGATCGACGCCTTGATCTTTCTTGAATTC
>JBIKZP010000257.1:0-4368 GCA_044354655.1 Rhodoferax sp.
TCAGGACAGGCCAAGGCGCGGTAAATAATCAATTCCGTCATTGCGAGCCCTTCGACAGGCTCAGGACAGGCTAAAGCGTGGCAATCCAGTCTGTTGGCACTCAAACATGGACTGCCACGGCCTAACGGCCTCGCAGTGACGGGCTTCTCGTCATTGCGAACTCTTCGACAAGCTCAGGACAGGCTAATACGTGGCAATCCAGGTTATCGACCCCACCACGCTATGCTAGCCCTGCCAAAGCTACACACCATCACACCCATGCCCACTCCCACCAAACTGCAGGCCTTCAAGCATTTCAGTCGCCAGGCTTGGGCGCTGACCAAGCCTTACTTTCAGTCTGACCAAAAATGGCAGGCGCGTGGGTTGTTGGCGGCTATTGTGGTTTTGAACTTGGGGCTGGTCTATATGGCGGTGTTGTTCAACGACTGGAACAAGCTGTTTTACGACGCGCTGCAAGACAAGAACGAAGCGGTGTTCTGGACGCAGCTTGGGCGCTTCTCGTGCCTGGCGTTTGCTTTCATCATCATCGCGGTCTACAAGTTTTACCTGACGCAGTTGCTAGAGATGCGCTGGCGTGCCTGGATGACCGGGCATTACCTGCAGCGCTGGTTGTCCAACCAAGCGTTTTACAAGCTGGAGCTCAACCGCTTTAGCCCCAGCGCCAACGGTGATGCGCGCCACCCCGACAACCCGGACCAGCGCATTCAGGAGGACATCAACCAGTTCAGCAGTTACACCATCTCGCTCACCATGGGCCTGCTCAACGCGGTGGTGACGCTGGCCAGTTTTGTCGGCATTTTGTGGGGGTTGTCGGGCGGGTTTGCCTTCACGCTGGCGGGCAGCAGCTACAACATTCCGGGCTTCATGGTGTGGATGGCGGTGTTGTACTGCGCCGCGGGCAGCCTGCTGACGCATTACATTGGGCGACCCCAAATTGCCCTGAACTTTCAGCAGCAGCGGGTGGAGGCTGACTTTCGGCACCACATGGTGCGCGTGCGTGAGTACAGCGAAGCCATTGCGCTGGACCGGGGCGAAGCCGCCGAGCGGGTGCAACTCGACCAGCGTTTTTCCAAAGTGCTGGGCAATTACATGGCGCTGATCAAGGCGCAGAAAAACCTGATCTGGTTCACCAGCTTTTTTGGCCAGGCCGCCGTGGTGTTTCCGTTTGTAGTGGCGGCACCGCGCTTTTTCAGCGGCGCCATTCAACTCGGCGCGCTGATGCAAATTGCCAGCGCCTTTGGCCAGGTGCAAGGCGCCTTGAGCTGGTTTGTAGACAGCTACCCCAACCTGGCGAGCTGGCGCGCCACCACCGACCGCCTCACCAGTTTTGAAGCCTCTTTCCAGACGCTGGCCAGCCTGGGCCAAGGGGCGCAGTTGGTTGAAACGCCGGACGCTACCGCGCTCAATGTGCAACACCTCACCGTGAACCTGCCCGGCGGCGCCGCCTTGCTGGCCAACCAGGCGCTGCACGCCAGCGCCGGCGACAGCGTGCTGCTGCAAGGACCTTCAGGCAGCGGCAAGTCCACCCTGTTTCGCACCTTGGCGGGCATCTGGCCGTATGCCAAGGGCGAGGTGGCGCGCCCGGCCAACACCATGTTCATGGCGCAGCGGCCGTACTTTCCTAACGGGCCCTTGCGCGACGCGCTGGCCTACCCCGGCCTGCCGTCCAGCTACACAGACGCGCAATTGCAACAAGCCCTGACAGACGCCCTGCTGCCCAAACTGGCCAGCCAGTTGGACACCGCCAACGCCTGGAGCCAAACCCTCTCCGGCGGCGAGCAGCAGCGCTTGGCCATTGCCCGCGTGTTGCTGAAAAACCCGCAGTGGGTGCTGGCCGACGAGGCCACCAGTGCGCTCGATGAAAGCACCGAACACACGCTCTACCAGCGCTTGCTGGCGCTGGTAAAAGCCAATGGTGGCGCCTTGATTTCTATTGCGCACCGGCCGTCGGTGGCAGCGTTTCACGCGCAGCGCTGGACGCTGGAGAAACAAGCGACGGGCAGCGCCGCGCTTTACACCGTGGCCACTGTGGCCACAAAGCGCTCGTAACCCCGCGCGCGCAACACGCAGGCCGGGCACTCGCCACAGCCATAACCCCAGGCATGGCGGTGCTCGCGGTCGCCCAGGTAGCAGGTGTGGGTGTGCTCCAGCATCAGGTCCAGCAACTGCTGGCCGCTGCCTGGCGCGTAGCGCTCGCCCAGGTCATAAGCCAGCGCCCAGGTCTCGGCCTTGTCTATCCACATCAGCGGGGTGTCTATCAAAAACCGCTTGTCCATACCCAGCGACAAGGCCAATTGCATGGCCTTCATGGTGTCGTCGCGGCAGTCCGGGTAGCCGGAGAAATCGGTCTCGCACACGCCGGTCATGATCACCTGCAAATCACGCCGATAAGCCACCGCTGCGGCCAGCGTTAAAAACAGCAGGTTGCGCCCGGGCACAAAGGTGTTGGGCAGGCCGCTTTGTTCCATTTGAAACGCGGTGTCGCGCGTGAGGGAGGTGTCGCTCACCTCGCCCAGAACCGCCAGGTCCAGCAGGTGGTCCTGCCCCAGCTTGTGCGCCCAGTGCGGGAATTCACGCCGTATCTCTGCCAGCACCTGCACCCGCGCGGCCAGTTCTACATGGTGGCGCTGGCGGTAGTCAAAGGCAATGGTTTCCACCCGCTCGTACTTGGACAAAGCCAGCGCCAGACAGGTGGTGGAGTCTTGGCCTCCAGAGAATAAAACGAGCGCGGAGGTGTGCATTGGCATAAGTGGCTTGGTGTTGGACTAATGGCTTTTAGCTGGATTTTCGGGTAGTTTCCATCACGCTGCGCGTCACCAGCGGGGGCGACTCGCCAATATGAAACGCCAGCTTGCGGTCACGCAGGGCCACGTCGGCACTGGTGACGCGGTCAAAGCGGCGCAGGTGATCGGTCCAGGATTCGTCTTCAATCATTTCGACAAAGCGGCCCGGGTCGTTGATGTCATGCAGCAACTCCCACGACACCGCGCCATGGCGAATGCGGCTGCGGCGGCTTTCCTGCATCAGGGCGCGAAAAGCCGGCGCGCGCTCAGGCTCAATGCGGTACTCAATCATCACCATCACATGGCCGTGGGCCGGTGGCGTATCGGCCTGCGGCGTTTGAAACACCTTGGAGGGCGTCAAGTCTTCCACCATGCCGTGCCCGGGCATCAGCCGGTTGGTCAAGGCCATGGCCACCAGGCCCAACACCGCCGCCACGCCCACGCTCAAGCGAACGCTGGTGAGCGTTGCCACTTGGCCCCACACCGCCGCACCCGCCGCGCTGGCACCCATGATGGCCATTTGGTACATCGACATGCCGCGTGCCCGCACCCAGTCGGGCAAGCCCATCTGGGCCGACACGCTCAAGGTATTGGCCGTACTGATCCAGGCTGCACCGGCCAGGGTCATGGCCACAATGGCCACCCACAGCTCAGGCACGCTGATGATCACCAGCATGGCGGTTGACTGCAGAGCCGCGCCGCTCAAAATCAAGGCGTCGCGCGACAACTTCTGGCGCAGGCGGGGCAAAAACAGGGTCGCAACAATGGCGCCCGAGCCCATGGCCGCCAGCAACACCGTGAACGTACCCGCGCCGCCACCGTGCAGGCCGCTGGCAATGAGGGGCAGCAATGCCACCAGCGCCGTGGAGCTGAAGAAGAAGACTGCAATACGCAGCACCACGCCCTGCAGGTGCGCAGACTGCGACACGTACTGCAAGCCAATACGCATGGCGCTCACCAGCCGCTCGCGCCCCAGCGGATGCGGCTTGTGCTGGCGCCGCCAGCGCATGATCACCACGGCCGCGATCAAGGACAGCACCGCGTTGAGCAAAAACACCCACACCGTGCCCACGCTGGCAATCAACGCACCAGCCACAAGCGGGCCAATAATGCGCGAGGCATTCATCGTGACGCCATTGAGCGCCAGCGCCGCAGGCAGTTGCGAGCGCGGCACCAGCTCGGGCACGATGGCCGAAAACACCGGCCAGCGCATCGCCAGACCGATGCCATTGGCAAACACCAGCGCCAGCAATAAGGGGGGCGACAACACGCCCAAAAATACCGCCAGGCTCAGCAAACTCGCCACCACCGCCACCCACAGTTGGGTTGCTAGAAAGTAACGCCGGCGGTCCAGAATGTCGGCCAGCGCCCCGCTGGGCAAACCCAGCAAAAACATAGGCAAAGTGGCGGCTGTTTGCACCAGGGCCACCCACAAGGGCGTAGCCGCCAGCGAGGCCATCATCCAGGCCGCCGCCACATCGCTCATCCACATGCAAATATTGGCCATGAGCCAGGTGGTCCACAACATGCGAAACACGGGTGAGCGAAAAGGCGCCAGGGGCGACAGATCCTCATCCGCCGTACT
>JBIKZP010000258.1:0-4361 GCA_044354655.1 Rhodoferax sp.
CTACCTGAACACCATTTTTTGTGTTTCCAAGGTGATGAAGACGCTCAAAAGCGAAGGCGCTGTAGCACTTGAGGCCCACATCGAAACCCCAGATTCCAGCGCCATCTTCAGCGAATACCCCAACATTCTTAAAGACCATGCGCTGCTGCACCTGATCACCGACACGGTGCGCCTCATGGTGGTGTCTCAGGGCACCCTGAGCCCCATGGCGGTGGAAGAAGTGATGGACACAGCCATCAAAACCCACCACCACGACGAACTTAAAGCTTCTGACGCCATTGCCACCCTGGCCGGTGCCCTGCCTGCGCTGGGTATTGTGTCTTGCGTGATGGGCGTGGTTAAAACCATGGACGCGATTGATCAACCCCCCGCTATTTTGGGTGGCTTGGTGGGTGCGGCGCTGGTGGGAACGTTTATTGGTGTGTTTTTGGCTTACGGCTTCTTTGAGCCCTTTGCCAAGCGCCTGGCCCAGATCATTGAAGACGAAGCCTGTATGTTCCACGTGGTCAAGCAAATCATTATTGGCACCATGCATGGTCACCCCATGCCGCTGATTCTTGAAGCGGCCCGCGTGTCTATTAGCCACCATAACCAGCCCAGCTTTGCGGACGTGTTTGACGGCCTGCGTGGTAAGTAAGTATGGCAACCCCTGAAGCTGCCCCCGTAGCCGAAGAGGCAGTACCCGCTACGGCGGGTGAGCAAGCACCGGCCGAGGCGCCGGCCGCAGCCGAGGGCTTAGCGCCCATTATTGTCATCAAGAAAATCCAGCCTGGACATGGCGGTGCCCATGGCGGTGCCTGGAAAATTGCCTTGGCTGACATGATGACCGCCATGATGGCGTTCTTCTTGCTGATGTGGATTTTGGGTGCCAGCAATGAGCAGCAGCGCAAAAGCGTGGCCGATTATTTCAAGCCGACTTCTCACAGTGAGGTCACGATGGGCAAACTGGCGGGCTCCGACGGCTTGCTGGGTGGCCGCTCCATCATTGACCCGGACGGCTTCCCCTTTTCTGCCAAACAAACCGCACTGATGGAGCGTGTGACGCCACGTTCAGAGGGTGGACCCACTGAAAACGATCCATCGCCCAACAATGAGAACGCACGTGATTCAGAAAACCTGAGCCAGGCCGAGAAGCAAAAAATTGTTGAAGAGGCTGATAAAACCAGTTTTGACAAGCTGGAAAAAGACCTGAATGAGCGCATGATGCAAAACCCGAGCCTGGAAAAAATTCAGGACCAGGTCAAGTTCGTGCGGGAGAAAGAGGGGCTGCGCATCGAGATCATTGACAAGGCAGACTTCTCCATGTTTGCGCTTGGCACAACGCAATTGCAGCCCAAGGCGCAAGCCCTGATTCTTGAGATTTCCAAGTCCCTGGCCGGTATGCCCAACCAATTGAGCATTCGGGGACACACTGACAGTGTGGGTTTTTCCAATGCCCAAGGGCGTAATAACTGGTCGCTGTCCGCAGAGCGGGCCGATGCCACGCGCCAGTTGCTGGAAAAGCGCGGCGTGGATGCCAAACGGTTCGCACGCATAGAAGGGGTGGCTGATACCGCGCCTTACAACCCGAACGATCCACTTGATCCGCGCAATCGGCGAATCAGCATCACCGTGAGGTACCGAGATGGAGGCTGAGCTTGAAACGCCTACGCAGAAAAAACTAACGCTGTCAGATATGTTTTTTTTGGGGTTTCTTTGCTTTGCAGTGGTGGGGGTTGCCTGGGTGGGTTACCTGTCCTTCAAGGCGGGTATGAAGACTGAGACGACCAAGCGCAACGGCGAAGCCTGGGCCAAGTGGCTCACTGATGCGGGAGTGGCTCGTCACAAGGAAGGCTTTTCCCCCAGCGACTGCGCCGCAGGTGTTTTTCCACTGGGCGCAATTTCACCCAGCCCTGCAACTGCTGCATCCGCTCCGGATGCAACACTTGAAAAAGTCGATGTCCTGGCAACAACCGCCACCGGCCCCAGAACCTGGGGTGACTGCAAGGCTGCATTGAGCAAGCCCGAGTCTCCTCTGGGTGATGTGCGCAATCCTTTCCTTGATAAACCGTTGGAGCTGATTGAAAAATGTGACAGATCCAACCGATCTGTCGCAGGCTCCATGGTGTTAGAAAAACTCACGCCAACGCCGCCTGGATCGGCTGTACCTCATACGCCTTCGCAGCTCATGCCCGCTGACCCGATAGACCAGAAGCTGCAATTGCGTGTCACCATGTGTGATAGCGGTGGCTACCCCATTCGCATAGCAGAAGTTGAATTCTGAGGAGGCCCGCATGGATTCGTCCCTAGCTGTCAACGACCAGGGGCATACCTCAGAGCTGCCATCGCGCCCACCTATTCGCAAGCGGCTTTACAGCGCGCTTCTGGATCCGCACATCAGCGACAACTACCACAAAAAAGTGGACAAATGGATTGGCTTGCTCATCGTCGCCAATCTTTTCGCTTTGGTGTTTGAGCATGTGCCGGCTATTTACGACCCCTACAAACAGTGGTTCCATTTCTTTGATTTGTTCTCGGTAGCCGTATTTACCTTTGAATATGTCCTGAGGCTCTACCTGGCGCCGGAGGACCACGAGTTCAAAGAGCGCGATATGCCCCGCTTGCGCTACATGACCAGTCCTTTTGCCATCATTGACTTTTTGGCAGTGGCGCCGTTCTACCTTCAAGCCTTCATCCCCATTGATTTGCGGATGCTGCGGTTCTTGCGTTTGCTGCGAATCCTGAAGCTGTTTCGCGTACTAATCCCGGCCATCAAGGAATTCATAGAAATCAACAAATTCCGTACCTTCAGGCAAAAGGTGCATGCGTTGGTGTTCCCCAGCGAATATGGCGGCACACTTCACAGCATTTTTGACACTTTTATCGTGGTGTGGGTCGTGGTCTCGGTGATCGCGGTGGTGCTGGAGTCCGTGCTGGCCATTCACTACGTCCTCAACATTGAATTCATCATCCTGGATGCGGTCGCTGTTGGCGTATTCACCCTTGAATATTGCATGCGAATTTACAGCTGCGTCGAGGAGCCGGGTTACCAAAAAGCGTTTTCAGGCCGACTGAAGCAGGCTAAAACCACCTCTTCGTTGATCGACTTTTTTGCCATTCTTCCTTTCTTTCTGGAAGTATTCCTGCACCACCTGTTTGATTTGCGATTTCTGCGGGTGTTTCGTTTGCTGCGTCTGCTCAAGCTCACCCGATACACCGGCGCAACAGCGACCTTAACCAAAGTGATTGCGCGGGAATGGCCGGTGTTGGGTGCCTCGGCTTTTGTGATGTTGCTGCTGGTGGTGCTGACCGCCAGCCTGGGCTACTTGTTTGAGCATGAGGCGCAGCCTGAAAAATTTGAAAACATTCCCCAAGCTATTTACTGGGCGGTGATTACCCTGGCATCGGTGGGGTATGGGGATATCTCGCCCATCACGCCCATGGGCCGGGTCATGACCATTATTCTGGCCTTGTTGGGCATTGGTATTTTTGCCATTCCTGCGGCGCTGTTGTCCTCGGCTTTTTCAGACCAATTGCGTATTGAGCGAGAAAACCTGAAAAACGAGTTGTACAAAATGTTGTCCGACGGCGTTATTTCACCTGAAGAGGCCGAGATCATCACGCGAGAAGCCAAACGACTCCACATCAGCACCGAGGAGGTCAATTTACTGATCGAAAAAGTGCGGAAGGAGCGGGAGCACAAAGATGACTTGGGTTCCTTGCCGTTGCATAAGATCGCCACGGTGCCAGAGCATGCGGTGGAACATTACAAATCACTGGTGTCCCAAATTCTGCAGCTGGGAATCATGACTGACAGAGTTAAATTTGAAGAGGTTGGTGTAGAAAAAGGCCGTCTTACCCCTTCTGAAGTGGCGCTATGGCGGCAAATTTTGGATGGAAAACCGCCATCAAACTAGTTTTTTCTTGGCCTTCCAGTCGATTTTTCGGCGATTCACCAGCGTGGCAGTTATTTTCTCCCGCATGAAGTTGGCCACTGAAAAATCAAAGGGCATCGTGCTATAATTTTTAGCTTAGCGGCTGTAGCTCAGTTGGATAGAGTACTTGGCTACGAACCAAGGGGTCGTGGGTTCAATTCCTGCCAGCCGCACCATATGAATCAAGGACTTAGCGTCGAAAGACACTAAGTCCTTTCTTCTTTCTGGCTTTTGATATTGCTCTGGTTGCCGTTCGGTTGCCGTTTCTCCAAACCTTCCTCGAATAGCAATCCTGCGAGATTAAGGGTTGAACTGACTCTGAGCGTCTGCACAGCAGGGTGTTGCTCGCATTTTCTTTTGCTCGATGTCCGTTGAGTTGCTATGTTATTGATAGCTTCTTACGAACTTTCCACGAGGGCTAGAGGCCTATTTGGCATATAAATAGTG
>JBIKZP010000259.1:0-4358 GCA_044354655.1 Rhodoferax sp.
GAAACTCCAGTCCTACTGGGACGCCCAAGGCTGCGCCTTGTTGCAGCCCTACGACATGGAAGTCGGTGCGGGCACCTCGCACACCGCCACTTTTCTGCGCGCCCTCGGGCCCGAGCCCTGGAAGGCTGCCTACGTGCAGCCCAGCCGCCGCCCCAAAGACGGCCGCTACGGCGACAACCCCAACCGCTTGCAGCACTACTACCAGTACCAGGTGGTCTTGAAGCCCGCCCCCAGCAACATTCTTGAGCTGTACCTGGGCTCACTTGAAGCCCTGGGCTTTGACCTGAAAAAGAACGACATCCGCTTTGTTGAAGACGACTGGGAAAACCCCACCCTGGGCGCCTGGGGCCTGGGCTGGGAGGTCTGGTTGAATGGCATGGAGGTGACCCAGTTCACCTACTTCCAGCAAGTCGGCGGCATCGACTGCAAGCCCGTCACCGGCGAGATCACCTACGGCCTGGAGCGCCTGGCCATGTACTTGCAGGGCGTGGACAACGTCTACGACCTGCAGTGGACCGAGACCATGAGCTATGGCGACGTCTACCACCAAAACGAGGTCGAGCAGTCCACCTACAACTTTGAACACTCCGATGTGGACTTTCTGTTCACCGCCTTCACGGCGCACGAAAAACAGGCCAAGCACCTGGTGACGCAGCAGCTCGCCTTGCCCGCCTATGAGCAGGTGCTCAAATGCGCGCACAGCTTCAACCTGCTTGACGCGCGCGGTGCCATCAGCGTGACCGAGCGCGCTGCCTACATGGGCCGCATCCGCAACCTGGCCCGCAGCGTGGCGCAGAGCTACCTTGAAAGCCGTGAGCGCCTGGGCTTTCCCATGGCCCCGCGCGAATGGGTGGCGCAGATGACGCACATGACGAACGTGACGCCGACGACAAAGAAAGCAGCTTGAAAACATGACCTCCGAAAACCTCCTTGTCGAATTGTTCGTTGAAGAGTTGCCCCCCAAGGCACTCAAAAAACTCGGCGATGCGTTTGCCAGCGTGCTTGCCGACTCACTCAAGGCCCAAGGTCTGGCCGCTGCTGATGCCGTAGTCACCGCCTTTGCCTCGCCGCGCCGCCTGGGCGCCCACGTCACGCACGTCAGCCGCAAAGCCGCTGATAAAGCGGTGCAGCAAAAGCTCATGCCCGTGGCCGTGGGGCTGGATACCAGCGGCCACGCCACGCCTGCGCTGCTGAAAAAACTGCAAGCCTTGGGCGCTGACGTGAGCGATCCCATGGCGCTGGTGGCTGCCCTCAAGCGCGCGCCCGACGGCAAGGCCGAGGCCCTGTTCTTTGACAGCCTGGTCACCGGTGCCAGCCTGGACCTGGGGCTGCAAAAAGCGCTGGACGAGGCCATTGCCAAGCTGCCCATCCCCAAGGTGATGAGCTACCAGTTGGAGACCAACTGCGGTATGGATAACTTTTTGCCCGGCTGGACCAGCGTGCACTTTGTGCGTCCGGCGCACGGCCTGTTGGCCTTGCACGGCAGCACGGTGGTACCGGTCAAAGCGTTGGGGCTCACCTCGGGCAACAGCACGCAGGGCCACCGTTTTGAAGCCCGGGTGTCACCCGTGGTCATTGGGCACGCCGATGCGTATGCCGCCACCCTGGGCCACGACGGCGCGGTGATTGCCAGTTTTGACGAGCGGCGTTTTTCCATCGTCACGCAACTTGCCAACGCCGCCGAGCAACTCGGCCCGGGCTACCAGGTGCTGATGGACGACGACTTGCTCAGCGAAGTCACCGGCCTGGTGGAGCGCCCCCATGTGCTGGTGTGCAGCTTCGAAGAAGAGTTTTTGCAAGTACCGCAAGAGTGCCTGATTCTCACCATGAAGGCCAACCAGAAATACTTTCCCCTGCTCGACGCCGCCGGCAAACTGACCCACAAGTTCCTGGTGGTCAGCAACATCAACCCCGCAGACGCCAGCGCCGTCATTGGCGGCAACGAGCGCGTGGTGCGCCCGCGCCTGAGCGACGCCAAATTCTTCTTTGACCAGGACCGCAAGAAGACCCTCGCCTCACGGGTTGATGGGTTGGACAAAGTGGTTTATCACAACAAGCTGGGCACCCAAGGCGAGCGCGTTACCCGTGTGCGCGCCATGGCCCAAGCCATTGGCCGCCAGCTCGGCGGTGATGCACTGGCCGCGCAGGCCGACCTCGCCGCCCAGTTGGCCAAGACCGACTTGGTCACCGACATGGTGGGTGAGTTCCCCGAACTCCAAGGCATCATGGGCCGCTACTACGCGCTCAATGACGGCCTGAGCGCCGAGGTGGCTGACGCCATTGAAGACCATTACAAACCGCGCTTTGCCGGCGACGACCTGCCGCGCAACCCGGTGGGCCTGGTGGTGGCGCTGGCCGACAAGCTCGAAACCCTGGTGGGCATGTTCGGCATTGGCAACCTGCCCACGGGTGACAAAGACCCGTTTGCGCTGCGACGCCATGCACTGGGCGTGATTCGCATGCTGGTAGAAAACGATATGCCGCTGCCCCTGGGCGCTTTGGTAGCTGACGCGGCCCCCGTGTTTGGCGACAAGATCATCCCGGCCAACGCGGCCCTGACCGACTTCATTTACGACCGCATGGCCGGCTCCCTGCGCGAGCAGGGCTACAGCGCGCAAGAGGTGGACGCCGTATTGGCCCTGCAGCCGCAGCGCCTGGGCGACGTGTCCAAACGTCTGGCCGCCGTGCGCGCCTTTGCCGCTCTGCCCGAAGCCCCGGCCTTGGCAGCGGCCAACAAGCGCATTGGCAACATCCTGAAAAAAGCTGGCGAGGTGGATGCCCATGTCAGCCTGGTGCTGCTGCAAGAGCCCGCCGAAAAAGCGCTGCACGCCGCCCTGCAAACGGTGTTGCCGCAAGCGCACACCCAGTTTGAAGCGGGTGACTACACCGCCTCGCTGCAAACCCTGGCCGCCTTGCGCGCGCCGGTCGACGCCTTCTTTGACGACGTCATGGTCAATGCTGAGCAAATGGACTTGCGCCTGAACCGCCAAGGCCTGCTCAAAACCCTGTATGTGGCCATGAACCGCGTGGCAGATTTGTCGCGCCTTGCCGCATGAGCCTGTCCTCCATGAAGCTGGTCATCCTGGACCGTGACGGCACCATCAACGAAGACAGTGCCGACTACATCAAGCACCCCGACGAGTGGCTGCCGCTGCCCGGCGCCTTGCAAGCCATTGCCCGGCTCAACCACGCCGGCTGGCATGTGGTGGTGGCGTCCAACCAGTCGGGGCTGGGGCGCGGTTTGTTTGACGTGTCCACCCTCAACGCCATGCACGCCAAGATGCACAAGATGCTGGCAACTTTTGGCGGTCGGGTGGACGCGGTGTTTTACTGCCCCCACGGGCCCGAAGAAGCCTGCCGCTGCCGCAAGCCCGAGCCGGGTTTGTTTGAGCAAATTGGCGAACGCTACGGCATTGATCTGCGCCAGGTGCCGGTTGTGGGCGACACCGCCCGTGACGTGGTGGCCGGTGTTGCGGCGGGTTGCGAGCCGCACCTGGTGTTCACCGGCAAGGGCGCGGCCTTCAAGGGCCGCAGCCTGCCCGATACCTTTCCCCCGGGCACGCGCACCCACGACGACCTGGCCGCGTTTGCCGAGTTTCTGATCCAGCGCGAAACGGCGGGTGCCTGACATGCTGTTGCTCCGCTCGGTGCTGCACATGGCGTGGATGCTCCTGACCGTCATCCCCTGGGCGTTGGCCTTGCTGCTGGCTTCGTTGTGGCTCAAGCGCACCCCCTTGTGGTGGATGGCAGTGAACTGGTTTCGTCTGGTCATTTGGGGCAGCCGCGTGTTGCTGGGCATCAAGGTACAGGTGCAGGGGCTGGAGAATTTGCCGCAAGGCGCACACAGCCCCGCCATTCTGCTGTCCAAGCACCAGTCCACCCTGGAGACCTTGCTGCTGCCCACTCTGATGCCGCGGCCGTTGGCCTTTGTGTTCAAACGCGAGCTGCTCAAAATCCCGTTCTTTGGCTGGTCCATGGCCCGCCTGGACATGATCCACATTGACCGTGAATCACGCGCCCTGGCCATGAAGCACGTCATTGCCCAAGGCGCGCGCCTGCTCGAGCAGGGCAGCTGGGTCATCATGTTTCCTGAAGGCACGCGTATGGCGCGCGGCGAGCGTGGTACCTACCAAACTGCCGGCACCCGTTTGGCGGTAGAGACGGGCGCCCCCATCGTGCCCATTGCCGTCACCTCCGGCACCTGTTGGCCGCGCATTGGCTTTGTCAAATTCCCTGGCACCGTGCAGGTGTCCATTGGCCCGGCTATCCCCAGTGCAGGGCGTGATCCCAAGGCGCTGATGCGCGAGGTGGAGGCCTGGATCGAAACCGAAATGCGCCGACTGGACCCCGGGGCGTAT
>JBIKZP010000260.1:0-4349 GCA_044354655.1 Rhodoferax sp.
CCACCGCCACCGCCACCACCGAATCCACCGCCAGTGCGGGGAGGACGGGCTTCCATTGGACGGGCTTCGTTTACCACGAGACCGCGACCGCCGTACTGTTGGCCGTTCATGCCGTTGATAGCAGCTTGTGCCTCAGCGTCGCTGCCCATTTCCACAAAGCCGAAGCCTTTGGAGCGGCCAGTGTCACGTTCCATCATGACTTTTGCGCTGGTGACTGTGCCGTGTGCAGCAAATGCTTGTTGCAGATCTTCGTCACGGAAAGAATAGGGCAGGTTGCCCACGTAAAGTTTGTTGCCCATGAAAGGACTCCTCAAAATAACTCAAAAAGCGATGGAGTCCAAAACCGCAATCAACAAACCAATGAAGACTTAAAGCAGACGCGAAACTGACTAAACACCGCAAACTCGTACGTTTAAAAAAAAACAATACGGCGCGATTATGCTTCAGGAATATTTTTTTGCGTCAAATATTTTTAAACCGACATAAATCAGTGGTATTAGCGCCAATATTGCGACTTTTTACCAGTTGGCTTCGCGCTCGGGTGAGGCACTGATTTTGTGAATCGACAAGTCTGCGCCGTCGTACTCTTCTTCTTGACTCAAGCGCAGGCCCATGGTGAGTTTGAGCACGCCATAAACCACCAAGCCGCCCAGCAGTGCCCAGAGCAGCCCCATGAGCGTACCTATCAGTTGTGCCTGAAAGCTCACGCCGCCCAGGCCGCCCAACTGCTTGCTGCCAAAAATACCGGCGGCCAGGCCCCCCCAAGTACCGCACAGGCCGTGCAAGGGCCAGACACCTAGCACGTCGTCAATTTTCCATTTGTTTTGCGTCAAAGTGAACATGACCACAAAAATGGCGCCCGCCAAGCCGCCCACCACCAGCGCACCGACCGGGTGCATCAGATCAGAGCCGGCGCACACGGCCACCAGCCCGGCCAACGGTCCGTTGTGCACAAAGCCGGGGTCGTTTTTGCCCAGCCACAGCGCCACCAGCGTGCCGCCCACCATCGCCATCAAGGAGTTCACCGCCACCAGCCCCGAGATTTTGTCCAGCGTTTGTGCGCTCATGACGTTAAAGCCAAACCAACCCACGGTCAGGATCCAGGCACCCAGCGCCAAAAACGGGATGCTTGACGGGGGATGCGCTGAAATGGCGCCATCCTTTCGGTAGCGGTTGGCGCGCGCGCCCAACAGCAGCACGGCGGGCAGCGCAATCCAGCCGCCCACGGCATGCACCACCACGCTGCCGGCAAAGTCATGAAACTCGGCGCCGGTGAGGCTTTCAATCCAGGCCTGCACGCCAAAGTGGCGGTTCCAGACAATGCCTTCAAAGAAAGGGTAAACAAAACCCACCACCACGCCCGTGGCAATCAACTGTGGCCAGAACTTGGCGCGCTCCGCAATGCCGCCCGAAATAATGGCCGGAATGGCCGCTGCAAACGTCAGCAAGAAAAAGAACTTGACCAACTCATAGCCATTTTTGGCCACCAATTGCTCGGCGCCGACAAAAAAGCTGGTGCCATAGGCCACGCTGTAACCCACCATAAAGTAGACAACGGTAGAAACCGAGAAGTCCACCAGAATCTTGACCAGCGCGTTGACCTGGTTTTTGCGCCGCACGGTACCCAGCTCCAAAAACGCAAACCCAGCGTGCATGGCCAAAACCATGACCGCGCCCAGCAGAATGAACAAGGCATCTGCGCCCTGTTTTAGTGCTTCCATGAAGACCTCTTTGAAAAATTGGAGATAAGTTGGTGCATTTTTTTGCAAAAACGCAAACGGCACCAAAACAAAGCAAAAAGCACGCCCAATTTGAGCGGTACGTTCCAAAACTGTGCGGTCGGACAACCGTTTCTCGAGCGGCAAGAGCCAAGGCACGCGCCGGTTACGATCTCCCCATGGAAGCATTCTTGATCTCAACCGGTATCGTGGCCCTGGCCGAAATGGGCGACAAAACCCAGCTTTTAGCCCTTATTCTGGCCGCACGCTTTCGCAAGCCCTGGCCCATCGTGCTGGGCATTCTGGTGGCCACGCTTGCTAACCACGCCATGGCCGGCGCCGTGGGCGCCTGGGTCACCACGCAGTTGGGGCCACAGGTTTTGCGCTGGGTACTGGGCGCTTCTTTTATCGCCATGGCGGTCTGGATGCTGGTGCCCGACAAGATGGACGACGAGGACACCGGGCAAGCACCGCGTTTTGGCGTGTTTGGCACCACCGTGATCGCCTTCTTTTTAGCCGAAATGGGTGACAAAACCCAAATTGCCACCGTCATGCTGGCTGCGCAATACAGCCCCTACCTTCTGGTGGTGGCGGGCACCACGTTGGGCATGATGCTGGCCAATGCCCCCGTGGTCTGGCTGGGCGAGCGCATGACGCGCCTGGTACCGCTGCGCATCGTGCACCTGGTGTCCGCCGCCATCTTCATGGTCTTGGGGTTGGTGGCCCTGCTGGCGCCGGCTTGATATACTGCCCAGGCGCCGATTTGCTACAGCTTGCGGGCGCTTAACAAGTTCAGCTAAAGACGCTTAAGCCAACCCGGCCTCGCCTTTAGCGACGCCGGGTTTTTTATTTACAAATGAACGTCACGCCACAGTCCATGCATTTTGATGCGCCTTTGCAGCTGCAAAGCGGCGCCTCTCTGCACCACTACGACCTGAGTTTTGAAACCTACGGCACGCTCAATGCCGAGCGCTCCAACGCCGTGCTGATTTGCCACGCGCTCAACGCCTCACACCATGTGGCGGGTGTTTACGCCGGGCAGGCTAAGTCCGAAGGCTGGTGGAACAGCATGATTGGCCCGGGCAAAGCGGTAGACACCGCGCGTTTTTTTGTCATCGGCGTGAACAACCTGGGCTCCTGCTTTGGCTCCACCGGCCCCATGCACACCAACCCCGACACCGGGCAGGTCTACGGCGCCGACTTTCCCGTGGTTACGGTTGAGGACTGGGTCAACGCCCAGGCCCGATTGCTCGATGCCCTGGGAATCCAGACCCTGGCCGCTGTCATGGGCGGCTCTCTGGGCGGCATGCAGGCCCTGAGCTGGGCGCTGCAATACCCCGACCGACTGCGCCACGCCGTGGTGGTGGCCAGCGCGCCCAACCTGACGGCCGAGAACATTGCCTTCAACGAGGTCGCGCGCCGCGCCATCGTGACCGACCCTGACTTCCACGGCGGCAACTTCTACCAGCACGGCACCGTGCCCAAGCGCGGCTTGCGCATTGCCCGCATGATTGGCCACATCACCTACCTCAGCGACGACGTGATGAACGAAAAATTTGGCCGGCAACTGAGTCCTGTTACGCGCAGCGCGCAGGCTACAGCGGCTGCTGCTGAGGCGGCCACTGCCAATGCCTACCGCTACTCCACGCTGGACGCCGAGTTCCAGATCGAGAGCTACCTGCGCTACCAGGGCGACAAATTTGCCGACTACTTTGACGCCAACACCTACCTGCTGATCACCCGCGCGCTGGACTATTTCGACCCGGCCCGCACCTATGGCGGCGACCTGAGCCATGCGCTGGCCCGCGCCACCTGCAAGTTTTTGCTGGTGAGCTTCACCACCGACTGGCGCTTTGCCCCGCAGCGCAGCCGCGAAATTGTCAAAGCACTGCTCGACAACCGACGTGATGTGAGCTACGCCGAAATTGACGCCCCGCACGGGCACGACGCCTTTTTGCTCGACGACGCGCGCTACCACAGCGTGGTGAGCGCCTATTTCCAACAAGTGCACCAGGCGTTGAGCGCATGAGCGACCACTCCACCATGCAAGCCATTGCCGCGCTGGTGCCTTTGGGTAGCCGCGTGCTCGACCTCGGTTGCGGCGACGGCGCCCTGTTGGCCTACCTGCAAACCACACGGGGCTGCACCGGCTACGGCATTGAAATTGACGACCACAACGTGCTGGCCTGCGTCAAGCGCGGCGTCAACGTCATCCAGCTCAACCTGGACGAAGGCCTGTCGCTGTTTGCCGATGCCTCGTTTGACGTGGTGCTGCAAATCGACACCCTGCAACACCTGCGCAACGCCGAGGTGATGCTGCGTGAGACCGTGCGTGTGGGGCGCCTGGGCATCGTCGCTTTCCCCAACTTCGCGCACTGGCCCAATCGCCTGAGCGTGCTGCGCGGGCGCATGCCCGTGACACGGCGCCTGCCCTACCAGTGGTATGACACGCCCAACATCCGCGTGGGCACGCATGCCGACCTGGCCGTGCTGGCGCAACGCAGCGGCCTCCAAGTGCTCGACAGCTTTGGCCTGCAAGACGGCCAAACCGTGCGCTTTGCGCCCAATTGGCGGGCCGGCACCTCGGTCTACACCCTGTCGCGCTGAGCCCCGCTGCCAACCGCGCCCAGA
>JBIKZP010000261.1:0-4344 GCA_044354655.1 Rhodoferax sp.
TGGTGATGCCCTGGATTTTGATGTCCATCTGCAGGGCCGTAATACCGTTGGTGGTACCGGCCACCTTGAAGTCCATGTCACCGAGGTGATCTTCATCGCCCAGAATGTCGGTCAGCACGGCAAAGCGGTTGTCTTCTTTGATCAGGCCCATGGCAATACCTGCCACGTGCGCTTTCATGGGCACGCCAGCGTCCATCAAGGACAAGCAGCCACCGCAAACCGATGCCATGGAAGACGATCCATTGGACTCGGTGATTTCCGACACGACACGCATGGTGTAGGGGAAGTCTTCTTTCGAAGGCAGCACCGCTATCAAAGCACGCTTGGCCAGGCGGCCGTGGCCGATTTCACGGCGCTTGGGCGTACCGACGCGACCGGTTTCACCGGTAGCAAACGGAGGCATGTTGTAGTGCAGCATGAAGCGGTCTTCATAGTCGCCCGACAAGGCATCAATACGCTGCGCATCACGCTCGGTGCCCAGCGTGGTAACTACCAGGGCCTGGGTTTCGCCACGGGTGAACAGAGCCGAGCCATGGGTACGGGGCAGCACGCTGTTGCGAATTTCGATGGCACGCACGGTGCGTGTGTCGCGACCGTCAATGCGCGGTTCGCCAGCGAGAATTTGGCTTCGAACAATCTTGGCTTCAATGTCAAACAACATGCCTTCAACGGCAACGCTGTCAAACGCCACGCCTTCCATTTTCAGGTCGGCCATGACGACGGCGTAGGCTTCACGGCAGGCGCGTGTGCGCGCTTGCTTGTTGCGAATTTGATAAGCAGCGACCAGTTTGTCTTTGGCCAATGCGCCCACTTTGGCGATCAGCGCTTCATCTTTGGCAGGTGCTTTCCAGTCCCAGGCCGGCTTACCCGCATCACGCACCAGTTCATGGATGGCGTTGATGGCGATATTGCCTTGCTGATGGCCGAACACCACAGCGCCAAGCATGATTTCTTCGCTTAACTGTTGGGCTTCGGACTCCACCATCAAGACGGCCGACTCAGTACCCGCGACCACCAGATCGAGGATGGAATCTTTACGCGCTGTTTGACCTGGGTTCAAGACGTATTCGCCGTTGACATAACCCACGCGGGCCGCACCAATGGGGCCACTGAAAGGAACACCACTGACTGACAGAGCCGCGCTAACGGCGATCAAGGCAGCAATATCAGCATCAACTTCGGGGTTGAGTGACAAGGTGTGAACCACCACGTGCACTTCGTTGAAGAAACCTTCAGGGAACAGAGGGCGGATAGGACGGTCAATAAGGCGACTGGTCAGCGTTTCAAACTCGCTGGGGCGGCCTTCGCGCTTGAAGAAGCTGCCAGGAATTTTGCCTGCAGCGTAGGTTTTCTCAAGGTAATCGACGGTCAGCGGGAAGAAGTCTTGCCCGGCTTTACCTTCTGTTTTGGCAACCACTGTGGCCAACACCACGGTGCCGTCCATGTCGAGCAGCACGGCGCCGCTGGACTGACGGGCGATTTCGCCGGTTTCCATCGTGACCGTGTTCTGACCCCATTGGAAGGTTTTTGTAACTTTGTTGAATATGCTCATATTTTTCTCCTGTTGAATTCGGAAATTGCATGGAAGGTAAAGGCCACCTCACCCAAGCCCAGATTCAGCATTACGGAACACGATGCCATTCCAGAGAAAGTCGACGAATCGGCTCAAATTTCTCTGGAATGACACAGCTTCGCTCCGCTTTTGCCTTCTCCGAAGTAAAAAACGCCTGAGCTAGGAACCTAACTCAGGCGTTCGTCATTTGTTTATGCGATTACTTACGCAGGCCCAATTTGGCAATCAGTGCTGTGTAACGGTCAGCATTTTTGGACTTGAGGTAGTCCAGGAGCTTACGGCGACGGCTCACCATGCGCAGCAGGCCGCGACGACCGTGGTGGTCTTTGGCGTGCGTTTTGAAGTGGGGAGTCAGTTCATTGATACGAGCGGTCAACAGTGCGACTTGCACTTCTGGGCTACCTGTATCGCCGGCTTGGCGTGCGTTGTCTTTGACGACAGCGGCTTTGATGCTGGATGCGATCATTTCATTTCCTGTAAATATAAAACTTGCGTCAGGCGCTGGAACTGCCCCTGACGTGCGCTGATGCAAAATGCACAGCCTCGAGATTATAGCCCGTAACGGCCCGCCTCAGGCTTGCTTGGCCAGCCATGCCTTGAGGCGTTCTACGCCCTGCTCCAGACGCTGCAGGTCTTTGGAGGCAAAACACCAGCGTAACCAGCCCCTCGCCTCAGGCGCAAACGCATCACCTGGCGCCAAACCGAGACCGGCCTCCACCACCAGTCGTTTGGCGGTGGCCAAGGAGTCATCATGCCCTTCAAGCTTGAAAAATGCGTACATGCCGCCAAGAGCAGGCGCCACTTGCACCCCTGGAATAGCTTGCAACAAGGGAATCAGCGTGTCACGGCAAAGTTTGAGGTGCGCCACGACCTGCGGCGTCACCGCGTCAGTGCCTTTCAGGGCCGCCACGCCAGCGCGCTGGGTAAAGACACTGGCGCAAGAAGTGTTGAATTCCACCAATTTACTCATGTGGGGCGTCATGGCTGGGGGCATCACCAGCCAACCCAGCCGCCAGCCTGTCATAAGAAAACTCTTGGAAAAACTGTGAACCACCACCAAACGGTCATCGACTTGCGCCACATCCAGAAAACTCGGGGCGCAGCCGTTGGCGGTAGGCTCGTAGTACAGCCGCTCATACACCTCGTCAGCCAGTATCCAGGTGCCGGTACGACGGCAATGGTCCAAAATCTGTTGCTGCTCTGCGCGACTGAGCGTCCAGCCAGTCGGGTTATTCGGGGCGTTAAGAATCAGCAGCTTGGTTGCTGCCGTGACGCTGCCCAGCAACTGAGCCATATCCAGCACCCAGGCGCCATTGACCGGCTGCAACGCCACACAGGTGACACGGGCACCCAAAATGGCAGGCTGGGCTGTCAGGTTGGGCCACACCGGTGTCACGGCCACCACCTCGTCGCCCGCATCCACCAACTGCTGCATGGCCAACATCAGTGCATTGACGCCACCGCTGGTGACCGCCAGCCGGTCTACGCCAATCGGGCCGTGACGGGCACTCATGTACTCGGAGATGGCCTCGCGCAGCTCCAGCAAGCCCAGGTTGTGGCAGTAAAAAGTCTCGCCTTTATTCAGCGAGTCAATGGCAGCCTGGCGAATGAAGTCTGGCGTGACTTCATCGCTCTCGCCAAACCAAAACGCAAGCACATCGGCGCGACCCATACCGGCATTGGCCACCTCACGAATGCGGGACTCTTCCAGGTTCAAAATGACTTGGCGCATGGGATCCTTTGTTTTGCTGGGTTAACTCTATGAAAGCTCTCGGATGTTAGCGTTGCATTTTGCAAGTGCTGGGCAACTCGGCCTGTGCGGCGATCAGCGTCTTGATGACTCGAAAGCCGTACCCGGAGCCTTCCACATCAAACTTGACCCCTGCAGTGCCGACCTTGTCCATCAAGCCGACCACCAGCGTTTGCTGAAATTGATGGTCTGCTGCGCGCATGGCGCCACTTTGGCCGGCCACGGTGACGCGGGCTTTTTCCATCTGGCCAGCAACCGCCAGCGGCTCACTGCTGCCGGCCTTTTCTAGCGACTGCACCAGCGCCTCTACCATCAACTGCATGCGCATGTGCACGTAATCGTCGGCGGGCTTGGGAAAGCGCTGACGGAACGACTGGTAGAACGCCTCGCTAGAGGCCGTGGCCACATTGGGCAGCCAGTCGGCGACTGCCACCACTTTGCCAATACCGGACTCGCCAATGGCAGCAGGCGCACCCAGTGCATTGCCATAAAAAGTGTAGAACTTGCCCTCAAAACCAAGCTCCTTGGCGGCCTTGATCAGCAGTGTTAAGTCATTGCCGAAGTTACCTGTGATAACCGCCTGGGCACCGCTGGCCTTGATTTTGGCGGCATAGGGTAAAAAGTCTTTGATGCGGCCCATGGCGTGCAGCTCGTCGCCTACCACTTGGATATCGGGCCGCCACAGCGCGAGTTGGCGTTTGGCTTCACGTGCCACGGCCTGTCCAAAGCTGTAGTCCTGGCCCAGGATGTAAACGCTTTTTAAGGCCTTGTCATCCTTGAGCACAGACATCAGGGCGCTCATGCGCATGTCCGCATGGGCGTCGAACCTGAAGTGCCAGAAGCTGCATTTCTCGTTGGTCAATATCGGATCGACAGCCGAATAGTTCAAAAACAACACGCGCTTGGTTGGCTCTCGTTCATTGTGTTTATTGACCGCGTCTATCAATGCCGCCGCCGTAGCAGACGAGTTGCCTTGCAAAATATATTGCGCACCGTTGTCGATGGCTGATTTGAGCGCTGA
>JBIKZP010000016.1:0-13814 GCA_044354655.1 Rhodoferax sp.
ATTGTGCAGGCATTGCCCCCGCTGAAAAAACCGTTGGCAAAAATGGTGCGCATAGTTTGGGCGTGTTTTCCAAATGCATCACCGTCAACCTGGTGGGCAGCTTCAACATGATTCGTCTGGCTGCAGACGCTATGTGCAAAAACACCCCGGAAGCCACCGGCGAACGCGGCGTGATGATCTCAACCGCCTCAGTGGCTGCCTATGACGGGCAGATTGGCCAGGCAGCCTACAGCGCGTCCAAAGGCGGTATCGTGGGTATGACACTGCCAATTGCCCGCGACCTGGCACGCAACGGCATTCGAAATATGACGATTGCGCCTGGTATTTTTGGCACCCCCATGATGTTCGGCATGCCCCAGGAAGTGCAAGACTCTCTGGCTGCCAGCGTGCCCTTTCCTTCTCGTCTAGGTACGCCGCAGGACTATGCCAAACTGGCCAAGCACATTATCGAAAACGACATGCTCAACGGTGAGGTCATTCGTCTGGATGGTGCCATTCGCCTCGCGCCACGTTAATTTTGAAATAACATGGACGCTCCCCACCTTGAGGAGACGTCCATGAAAAAAAATGCATTACCGCTGCTAGGCAGCTTGCTAGCAGTCCTGCTTGTCTCGGCATGTGCCAATCCGGTGAGCTTCAAGCTCGATCAATCGGATCAACCCGAACTGGCAACCGGACAGGTTGCCAAGTCTGGTTGGGCCACCACCAAATTCTCCGTTGCAGCGGCCAATCCCTTGGCCACAGAGGCCGGCTATCGGGTGCTCAAGGCTGGTGGCAGCGCGGTGGACGCAGCAATTGCGGTACAAATGGTACTGACCTTGGTGGAACCACAGTCCAGCGGCATTGGTGGCGGGGCGTTTTTATTGCATTTCAATGGCAAAAAAACGCAAGCATTTGATGGCCGCGAAACCGCGCCGGCCCAAGCCAATGAATCACTGTTTTTAGGTTCCGACGGCAAACCGCTGCCCTTTGCAAAAGCTGTCGCCAGCGGTCGCTCTGTAGGTACGCCCGGAACCCTGCGCATGCTGGAACTGGCACACCGGCAACACGGCAAACTTCCATGGGAACAACTGTTCGAGTCGGCCATTGGCTTGGCCGAAGACGGCTTCAAGGTCAGCGCACGCATGAGCACCTTGCTCACCGCAGAACAGCAACTCAAAAAAGATCCGGTGGCAGCAGCCTATTTTTATGACGCCAGTGGCAAAGCCTGGCCCGTGGGCCATGTGTTGAAAAACCCGGAACTGGCAGCCGTATTCAGGCGCGTTGCACGCGAAGGTGCACAAGCCCTGATGCAGGGGGAATTGGCGCAGGCCATCGTTCAGAAAGTACAGCAACACCCAGAGAATCCGGGTACGTTGAGCATGAGCGATTTGGCGGGCTATCAGGCCAAAGTTCGTGAACCACTGTGTTTTGACTACACAGCCCGCGTTCAAACAACTCCAACAGCGCCAGCCACCACTTACAGCATTTGCGGCATGCCGCCACCCAGTTCAGGCGTGTTGGCCATCGGCCAGATTTTCGGCATCCTGAACCAAACAGTGGCTGCTAATTTGCCACTAGAAACCGGTCCGCAAGGCTATCTCCCCGGCCCGGCCTGGTTACACCTTTACACCGAAGCTTCGCGCCTGGCCTTTGCCGACCGGGCACTGTATCTGGGCGACCCCGACTTTGTCAGCCCACCCGCAGGCAATTGGATGTCTTTGCTGGCACCGAGCTACTTGCAAGAGCGCAGCCAACTTATCAGTCCCCTGCCGCAAGGCCCAAGCATGAAGACCGCACTGCCCGGCGTCCCCGGCGCACTCAAAACAAGCTATGCCCCCATGGCCGACCAGCCGGAATATGGCACCTCGCACATCTCCATCGTCGACGCTTTCGGTCATGCCTTGTCCATGACCACCACCATCGAAGATGGTTGGGGTGCGCGCCTGATGGTCAACCGTGGCGCCGGGCTCTCTGGAGGTTTTTTACTGAACAACGAACTGACTGATTTCAGCTTTGCGCCCACCGATGCCAAAGGCTTGCCAGTCGCGAATCGGGTGCAAGCCGGCAAACGTCCCCGCTCATCGATGGCACCTATCCTGGTGTTTGATAAGTCTAGCGGTCAACTGGTCATGAGCGCGGGCAGTCCCGGCGGTGCGCTCATCATCCATTTCACGGCCAAGGCACTTTACGGCGTGCTCAATTGGGGCCTGAATACCCAGGAAGCCATCAATCTGCCCAACTTCGGCTCGCTCAATGGCCCCACCCTTCTCGAGGCACAACGCTTCCCTCCAAGTACCGTAGAGGCCTTGAAAGCACGCCAGCACACGGTCAATGAAGTGCCCATGACCAGTGGCCTGCAAGCCATACAGGTCACGCCCCGTGGCTTTTTCGGCGGCGCTGACCCACGTCGGGAAGGATTGGTTCGAGGTGACTAGCACTAGACCGGTTTTTCTTTTTTTACAATAAAACGCTATGTCAATCCCTCAGACCTTCATCCAGGAGCTGCTCACACGCGCCGATGTGGTGGAGATCGTCGGTCGCTATGTGCAGCTGAAAAAAGGCGGCGCTAATTTCATGGGCTTGTGCCCCTTTCACGGCGAAAAATCCCCTTCCTTCTCAGTCAGTCCAGCCAAGCAGTTCTACCACTGCTTTGGCTGCGGCAAAAATGGCAACGCCATCAGCTTTTTGATGGACCATGCAGGCATGACATTTGTGGAGGCGGTCAAAGACCTTGCGCAACAGTACGGTCTGCAAGTTCCTGAAGACGACGCCAGCCCACAGGACCGGGCTCGGGCTGCCGAACAAAGGGAAAAACAAAGCACGCTGAGCGATGTGCTTGAAAAGGCTTGTGACGCGTACCGCAAACAATTGAAGGACTCGCCACGCGCCGTGGCTTACTTCAAGGGACGCGGTCTTTCGGGCGAGGTGGCAAAGCAGTTTGGCCTGGGCTATGCCCCCGAAGGCTGGCGCAGCTTGGCCAGTGTCTTTCCCCGCTACGACGACCCCTTGCTGGTGGAGAGCGGGCTGGTCATACTGAACTCAGAAGATGGCGGCGAAGAAAAACGCTATGACCGCTTCCGTGATCGTGTGATGTTCCCCATCCGCAATGTCAAAGGGGAATGCATCGGCTTTGGCGGGCGCGTACTGAGTGACGAAAAACCCAAATACCTGAACTCCCCTGAAACCCCCGTATTCAGCAAGGGGCGCGAGTTGTACGGCCTATTTGAAGCGCGCAACGCCTTGCGCGACCAAGGCTACGCCCTGGTGACAGAAGGCTATATGGACGTCGTGGCGCTGGCGCAGCTCGGTTTTCCCAATGCCGTGGCAACGTTGGGCACCGCCTGCACCGCAGACCATGTACAAAAGCTGTTTCGCTTCACTGAATCGGTGGTGTTTAGTTTTGACGGTGACAGTGCGGGTCGGCGCGCTGCCCGCAAAGCGCTGGATGCCGCACTGCCCTATGCCTCCGATGTGCGCAGCGTTAAATTCCTTTTTTTACCCGCTGAACATGACCCGGACAGCTTCATCCGCGAATTCGGCAAGGAAGCGTTTGCCCGCTACGTAAGTGAAGCCGTTCCCCTAAGCCGTTTTTTGATAGACGCTGCACGAGAAGGCTGCGACCTGCATAGCGCTGAAGGGCGCGCCCACATGGCCAGCAACGCCAAACCCTTGTGGATGCTGTTGCCCGATGGCGCCCTCAAACTGCAACTGCTGGGTGAAATAGCTGATCTGGTGCAACTCTCCAGCCGGGAGTTGACTGATCTGTGGTTGCCCAAACCCGTTAAAAACAGTGGCACAACAAAACGCTATGCAAGCAGTGGCGAAACTGACTTCCGTGAAGGCGGCTTCGGCCTCAAAAGCCGTGATAAATACGCGCCTAGGCCACGCTCAGGCTCGCGCACCCAACCCACCAGCCGGGCAGACCATGCCGTGCGCCTGCTGCTGAGCGACATGGCCACGCTCGAAAAACTTTCAGCTGAAGACCACGGCCTTCTGTGCGAGCTCCCCCCGCCACACGGTCCGCTGTTCGTGTGGCTGGAGAGTCAATGGCATGAACATGGCGTGCAACCTTGGGCCGCCCTGAGAGAAGGGCTGCGTGAGCAAGCCTCTGGCGACCTAGCCCTGCGGCTGATGGAGCACCATGAAATCGCCTCGCTCGAAGATGCTGAAGAATCTACTGAAGAATTACGCAACCTGCTCAACCGAATGCTCATCGAGCGACTCAAAGTGCTGGAAACTGAAGCCATCAACGCGGCCAAAAATGACCCCGGGTCCCTCGTGCGCTACCGTGAACTCCAAGCCCGTCGTCGAGACCTTGAAGCTGGCGCAACCCAACCCAACTAAACCACTGGTCACTTTGTTCAGCTAGTCATAAGTCACGCCACCAGACGTTTACAGGGCTTACCCGTTGATTTTGGGCAAAAATAGGGTATAATCCGATTCTTGTTTCTCGGCAAGAGCGACAGCAGCACCTCCGGACCCAGCCAAGCGATGACAACGTTCACAACTGGCAAACCCTACCGCAAGGACTGCATCCCAAATGTTCGCCCCACATCTTGCCCATGAGAAAAATTTCCTTAGCCACACTCACTGCGCCAGCCTTTTAAGGCGCCTGTTCATTCTGTCTTTTCTGAAGTTCTGAGGTTCTCAAATGCCCGGTCAAAAGTCCAAGAAGCCTGTCCAGCCCGCTGCAAAGCCAATAAGCAAGGTTGCCGTTAAACCGGCCGCCAAGGCCACGCCACCGAAAACCGTGGCCAAAGCAGTGACCAAAGTGTCTGCTAAGACCGCCCCCAAGAAGTCTGATACGAAAGTTACACCCGTGCCCGCATCCAAGTCGCCCGCCAAAGCTACCCCCTCCGAACTGAAAAAGGCAGCCTCGGCTGCTTCAGAGGTCGAAGCCAAAAAGAAACCTGGTCGTCCGCCCAAAGCGGCTGCGGCAGAAGCTGAAACATCGCCGAATGCCGGCGCCAAACGCGGCCGCAAGCCCAAGGCTGCAAGTGATGTAGGACCATCAGACGAGATCGACATGTCCGATATCGAAGCAGATTTAGTCGGTGAAGAACCGGCCGCCACAGGGGAGAAGGTCAAGCCCCTGCGGATGAAAATCAGCAAAGCCAAAGAGCGCGCGCTGATGAAGGAGTTTGGACTGGATGAAACCATCCTCTCTGAAGAAGAAAAAACCAAACGACGCTTGGCCTTTGTCGCGCTGATCAAACTCGGGCGTACCCGTGGCTACCTGACGCACGGCGAAATTTCTGACCACTTGCCCGGCAAGCTAGTTGACGCTGAAACGATGGAAGTCGTCATCTCCATGCTCAACGACATGGGCGTGGCGGTGTACGAACAAACACCCGATGCAGAAACGCTGCTGCTCAACAACAACGTGGCCACCGCAGCAACAGAGGCCGAAGCAGAAGAAGAAGCCGAAGCCGCCCTGTCCACCGTGGACAGCGAATTTGGCCGTACGACTGATCCGGTTCGCATGTACATGCGCGAAATGGGCACGGTCGAACTGTTGACTCGCGAAGGTGAGATTGAGATTGCCAAGCGCATTGAAGGCGGCTTGATGGACATGATGGAGGCCCTCTCGGCCTCCCCCGCCACCATCGCGGAAATCTTGCGCTTGGGCGAAGACATCCGTGAAGGCAAGGTGGTCATCACCACCATCGTGGACGGCTTTTCCAACCCCAACGAGGCAGACGATTATGTGGCCGAGGAAGACTTTGACGAATTTGACGCCGCGGACGATGACGACGGTAAAGGCGGCTCCAAAGCGCTGACCAAAAAACTCGAAGAACTCAAACGCGAAGCGCTCACCCGCTTTGACCACCTGCGGGAACTGTTCGAGAAAGTTCACAAGATTTACGACAAGGAAGGTTACGGCACCCCCAGCTATGTCAAGGCGCAAAAGGAATTGTCTGAAGAGCTGATGTCGATCCGCTTTACCGCCAAGGCGATTGAAAAACTCTGTGACATGGTGCGTGCCCAAGTGGACGACGTACGCAAGAAAGAGCGCGAACTACGCCGCATCATTGTGGACAAATGCGGCTACCCACAAGAAAACTTTATTACAGATTTTTCTGGCCGCGACAAGCACGGCAACAAGGTGGCTTCGCAGTTGCTCAATCTCAAGTGGATTGAGAAGCAGGCTGCGGCTGGCAAGCCTTGGAGCGCGATCATGTCTCGCAATATTCCACCGGTGCAGGATCTGCAGCAAAAGCTGACCGATTTGCAGTCCAAAGTGGTGGTGCCATTGGACCAGCTCAAGGACATCAACAAGCGCATGAACGCGGGCGAGTACTCGTCACGCGCGGCCAAAAAGGAAATGATTGAGGCCAACTTGCGTTTGGTGATTTCGATTGCCAAGAAGTACACCAACCGTGGCTTGCAGTTCCTGGACTTGATCCAGGAAGGCAACATCGGCCTGATGAAGGCTGTGGACAAATTTGAATACCGTCGCGGCTACAAATTCTCCACCTACGCCACCTGGTGGATTCGCCAGGCCATCACCCGCTCCATTGCGGACCAGGCCCGCACCATTCGCATCCCGGTGCACATGATCGAAACCATCAACAAGATGAACCGCATCAGCCGTCAGCACTTGCAGGAGTTTGGTTTTGAGCCTGACGCCAGCGTACTGGCTGAGCGCATGGAGATTCCTGAGGACAAGATCCGCAAGATCATGAAGATCGCCAAAGAGCCCATCTCAATGGAAACGCCCATTGGTGACGATGACGACAGCCACCTGGGCGATTTCATTGAAGACAGCGCCAATACCGCCCCCATGGAAGCGGCCATGCAAGCGGGCCTGCGCGATGTGGTCAAAGACATTCTTGACAGCCTGACCCCACGCGAAGCCAAGGTGCTGCGCATGCGCTTTGGTATCGAGATGACCAGCGACCACACACTCGAAGAAGTGGGTAAGCAGTTTGACGTGACACGCGAGCGTATCCGTCAGATTGAAGCCAAGGCTCTGCGTAAATTGAAGCACCCCAGCCGCAGCGACAAATTGCGCAGTTTTACCGACAGTCTGTAACAGACCGCCTTTAACTCGGCCGACTCAGAGTCGGCCGATTTATTCGGCCTCTCAGTTCTGAAGATACAGCGTCTCTAAACGAGCCATTTCAGGCGCACCCATACCGAGGGTCTTGGCCAGGTAGTGCTGCAAACTGCCGTACTCGGTCTCTACCGCGTGAAAAGCGGCCTCCAAAAAATTGGGTTGCACCCGCCACAACACATTGAGCACCTCTTGCGGAGCAAAGGGCGCACTGGTGTGCGGCATGCGGTAAAGATCGTTGGTCAGCAAGTAATCTTGCATGACCACCGCTTTGGGCACACCCAAAGCGGTCAGGATCAGTGCGGCGGCAAAACCAGTCCGGTCTTTGCCAGCCGTGCAATGGAACACCAGCGGCGCATCGCTTTCCAGCAAATGACCAAACAATTCGGCAAAGCGTACGGAGTTGTGGAGAACAAAATCCCGGTAGGTTTGCTCCATCAAGCGCACCGTATCTTGCACCGTAGGCGCCTGGCCGCTGGCCAGCAGCGACTTCATGCCCTGCACCACCGTGGGTTCTATTGACAGCGCGTGCACTTTCACCTGAGGTAGTACACAGGCCTGCGGCGCGCGCTCTTGCGTACCGCGAAAGTCACACACCCGCGTCAGGCCCAGTTCGGTCACCTGCGCCACGTCAGTTGGCGTCAAATCGGCCAAATGGTCGGATCGAAAAATACGCCGCCAGCGCACCTGGCGTCCGCCATGACCGGCGTAGCCACCTAAATCCCTGAAGTTGCTGGCGCCTGTGAGCGGCAATGATCGGCTGGGAGCTTGCATGCGTGTCCTGAAAAAAAAGGCTGGGCGCCTGGGCGCCTGGGTGATTGGTGTTTGTGTAGTTATAACGCAATCGCAGCCCCCCCCCGTTGGCTCCCTGGGCGGCATTGCAGACTGAGGCACACCAAGGCCTGGGGCGGCTCAGAACACTTCGTTATCAACCTCGCTGCTGGCTTGTGTGTTGTAGCGAGGTCCGTCCAAGATGTGCTGTTTGATGAGCGCATCCACACGGCGCCACAACCCAGGGGCAAGCTTGATGTCTGCGGCGGCCTGTTAAGCCGGCAACAGCTTGAGATGGGCCACGTAGTTGAGCGGCTCAAAGCAAGGCCGCCGTATCGAACAAAGTCACCCCAGCATCCAGGGCAGCCTGCAGCGCGCCGCCGGCGTCCAAGCCTCTAGCTGCCTTAACCGGCGTGCAACTGTTGCTCCAGGTCGTGCAGCACCTGGTAGCACGGCAGCACACTGGCCACGCTGCTGTTGGGCTCGCGGCCTTCGCGAATGGCGGCGAAGAATTCGCGGTCTTGCAGTTCAATACCGTTCATGGACACCGCCACCTGGGACACATCAATCTTTTCTTCCTTGCCGGAGTACAAATCGTCGTAGCGCGCCAGGTAAGTCGCGCTATCGCCGATGTAGCGAAAAAAGGTACCCAGCGGGCCGTCGTTGTTAAAGCTCAAGGACAGCGTGCAGATGGCGCCGTTGGCGGCTTTGAGCTGAATGCTCATGTCCATGGCAATGCCCAGCGTCGGGTGAATCGGCCCTTGCAGGGCGTTGGCTTTGACCACCGGGCTACCGCACTGGTAAGCGAACAAATCAACGGTGTGCGCCGCGTGGTGCCACAGCAGATGATCCGTCCAGCTACGTGCCTGGCCCAGTGCGTTCATGTTGGTGCGCCTGAAAAAATAGGTTTGCACGTCGAGCTGCTGAATGTTGAACTTGCCGGCTTTGATTTGCTGGTTCACATATTGGTGGCTGGGGTTAAAGCGGCGGGTGTGGCCGCACATGGCCACCAGACCCGTTTGCTGCTGCATGGCCACCACGTCTTGCGCACCGCGCAAGGAGTCGGCCAGTGGAATCTCCACCTGCACGTGCTTGCCGGCCTTGAGGCAGGCGATGCTTTGCGCGGCGTGCATTTGCGTAGGAGTACACAAAATGACCGCATCGACCTCGGGTAAAGCCAAGCTGTCGGCCAGGTCTGTGGTGACATGGCCAATACCGTACTGGGTGGCCACCTCTCGGGTTTTTCCCAGATCGCGGCTGATCAATGAAACGACTTCCACGCCGTCGATGTTCTTGATGCCGTCTAGGTGTTTGATGCCAAAGGCACCCGCGCCCGCCAGGGCGACTTTGATGATTTTGTTCATTGGGGGTTTTCCAGAATCAGGTGGCCAACGGCCGTGTTCGAGGCAGGCACATGGTAGAAGCGGTGCTTGACGATAGGCGCCTTGCCGCCATGGACATCGTCCATAGCGCCACGCGCCACCAGCCACATCACCAACTCAATGCCTTCAGAGCCGGCTTCTCGCACATAGTCGATGTGCGGAATAGCGGCAGCGCTGGCTGGGTCGGCAATCAACAGGTCCAAAAAGGTGTTGTCAAATTCTTTGTTGATGAGGCCTGCGCGCGGTCCTTGCAACTGGTGGCTCATGCCCCCGGTGCCCCAAATTTGCACGTTCAAATTTTCATCAAAACTCTCCACCGCTTTGCGAATGGCCTTGCCCAGATTAAAGCAGCGCTGGCCGCTGGGCACCGGGTACTGAACCACATTGACGGCAAACGGAATCACGGGACAAGGCCATGCCTCGGGCTGGCCACACATCAGGCTCAAGGGCACGGTCAGGCCGTGGTCCACGTCCATCTTGTTGACGATGGTCAGGTCAAAGTCCTGCTGGATCACCGACTGCGCAATGTGCGCGGCCAGCTCGGGGTGTCCCTGCACCACGGGTACCGGGCGTGGGCCCCAGCCTTCGTCGGCGGGCTGGTAGGCGTCTGTGGTGCCGATGGCAAAGGTGGGGATCATGTCCAGGCTGAAGGCGGTGGCATGGTCATTGAACACCAAAATGATGACGTCGGGCTTGTTGTCCTTCATCCATTGCTTGGAATATTCATAGCCTTTAAATACGGGCTGCCAGTAAGGTTCCTGGGTTTTACCCAGGTCAAGTGCGGCTCCGATAGCGGGTACGTGCGAGGTGAAAACACAGGCGGTAATTTTGGCCATGTTCAGGCTCCTTTCTTGTGTCCGGCAGCGCCTTGGGGTTGGTGGTGGGCTTGGGCATCACCGTCTTCACCAACGAAGCGGTTGCCTTGGGCAGAGCGGCCACCTGCGATCATCATGTTGCGGTATTCATCTTCTGTCATGCCAGTCATGCTGCCCGCCATCTGCTGAAAGCTCTTGCCGTCTGTGGAGCCAATCTTGGCAAGAAAGTAAATATTCCCCCCCAGGGCAATGCATCGGTTCAGGTCGCGCGTCAGTACGCCTTGCTTTTGCGCCTCGGTCATTGGCCATTCGTCCAAGTAAGCCCGCTCATTGGCCTTGAAACGCGCACGGTTAGCCGCCTGCATGAGCGACATGCAAAACTGATTCAGGTGGTAGCCCTTGCGCGATTGCTCGGCATCAAAGATCGTGGTGCCGGGCACGTCTAGGTAAGGTTTTTCAAGTGCCATGGTTAGCTCCAGTACAAGCGGTTGGGATTGTCCACCAGCAGTTTGCGCTGCAGCTCGGGCGTGGTGGCAATGTGGGGAATGAAGTCCACCAGCAGGCCGTCATCGGGCATGTGGTCTTTCAGGTTGGGGTGCGGCCAGTCCGTGCCCCACAACACGCGATCTGGAAACGTTTCGACCAGACGCTTGGCGAAAGGCACGACATCGGCGTAAGGGTTTTGCTCGCCATTCAAAGCTTTGGGGCCGCTGAGCGACAAGCGTTCAGGGCAACTCACTTTGCTCCAGATATTGGCATGGTTGCTCATCATCTTGACGAACAACTCAAACTCGGAGCCCTCCACCGATTGACTCACGTCAGGGCGACCCATGTGGTCCACCACCACGGTAGTCGGTAAAGCGGTAAAGAAGTTATACAGCTCGGGCAGGTCTTGCGCCTCAAAGTACACCACCACATGCCAGCCCAGAGGCGCGATGCGGTGGGCAATCTCCAGTAAGACATCTTGTGGCGTGAAGTCGGCCAGGCGTTTGACAAAGTTGAAGCGCGTGCCGCGCACGCCGGCAGCGTGCATGTCCTGCAGCTCGGCGTCCGTCACATGACGATTCACCGTGGCCACGCCTTTGGCTTTGCCGTTTGAGGCCTTCAGGGCGTCAACCAAGGCGCGGTTGTCGGAGCCGTGGCAGGTGGCCTGCACAATCACGTTCTTGTCAAAGCCCAGGTGGTCGCGCAGCGCAAACAGCTGCTCTTTGGAGGCGTCGCACGGGGTGTACTTGCGCTCGGGGGCGTAGGGGAACTTATCGCCAGGTCCGAACACATGGCAATGCGCGTCCACGGCGCCCGCGGGCAGTTGGAAGCGGGGCGTGCTCGGGCCGCTGAACCAGTCGAGCCAGCCAGGGGTCTTGGTGAAGTCACCAGCGGTGGGTTTACTCATGTGGGGCCCGCCTTTAGTCGATATAGCGCAGCCCGGCCTTGGCCAGCGGTTCGCGCATGTTGTACATGTCCAGGCCCAACACGCCAGCGGCGAGTTTGGCGCGCTTCTCGCCTTCAAAGCTTTCACGCTTTTCGGCGGCCTCAGCCACCTGGTCGGCGATGGCTGCAGGCACAACAACAACACCATCTACATCGGCGATGACCACGTCACCGGGATTGACAAGGGCCCCAGCGCAAACAATCTGGATGTTGACCGAACCCAGCGTGGCCTTGATCGTGCCCTTGGCATTGATGGCTTTGCTGAATACGGGAAAGCCCATCTTCTCCAGGTCAGCCACGTCACGCACGCCACCGTCAATGATCAGTCCGCGGGCACCGCGCGCCTGGAACGAGGTGGCCAGCAGGTCGCCAAAAAAACCGTCTTCGTTGTCCGTGGTACAGGCGGCCACGGCCACATCACCGGGCTGCAACTGCTCGGCGGCCACGTGCATCATCCAGTTGTCACCGGGCTGCAGCAACACCGTGACGGCGGTGCCGCAGATTCTGGCGCCGTTGTAAACCGGGCGCATGTAAGGCTTCATCAGGCCGACGCGGCCCATGGCTTCGTGGATGGTGGCCACGCCGAGTTTGGACAAACGCTGTACGGCCAACGGGTCTGCGCGCACGATGTGGCGCTTGACGATGCCGAGTTGATTCATGGCTTGGGTCATGGTGTTTTTAAATTAAAGGTTTTTCGCTTTGAGTTGGGCATCCAGACGCGGGAACACGCGGCGCGCGTTGCCTTCATAAATCTGGAATCGATCGGAATCGCTCAAAATTTTTGACGCTTCGATGTAGCGCTTGGTGTCGTCATAGTAATAGCCGGTTTCAGGGTCGATGCCACGCACCGCACCAATCATCTCGCTGGCAAACAACACGTTTTTCACTGGAATCACGGTGTTGAGCAGGTCAATACCGGGCTGGTGGTAAACGCAGGTGTCAAAGTAAATATTGTTCAGCAAGTGGTCTTGCAACAAGGGTTTTTTCAATTCTTGCGCCAGGCCACGGAAACGACCCCAGTGGTAAGGCACAGCGCCACCGCCATGCGGAATCAAAAACTTGAGCGTGGGGAATTCCTTGAACAAGTCGCTGGTCAGGCATTGCATGAAGGCGGTGGTGTCCGCATTGAGGTAATGCGCGCCGGTGGTGTGAAAGCAGCTGTTGCAACTGGTGCTCACGTGGATCATGGCCGGTAGGTCGTACTCGACCATCTTTTCGTAGATCGGGTACCAGACCTTGTCGCTCAGAGGCGCAGAGGTCCAGTGACCACCGCTGGGATCCGGATTCAGATTCAGTCCTACGTTCCCAAATTCTTTGACACATTTTTCCAACTCTGCAATGCAGGTGGCGGGGTCTACGCCCGGGCTTTGCGGCAGCATGGCCGCTCCTACAAAATGGTCCGGAAATAACTGGCTGACGCGAAAGCACAACTCGTTGCAAATGGCTGCCCAGGTAGCCGACACGTTGAAGTCGCCAATGTGGTGTGCCATAAAACTGGCACGCGGGCTGAAGATGGTGAGGTCGCTTCCACGCTCTTTCATCAGACGCAACTGGTTGGTTTCAATCGACTCGCGCAACTCGTCGTCGCTGATCACCAACTCTGACACTTTAGGCATGCTGGCTGGGTCCTGGATGCCAGCGATCTGGCGGTTACGCCAGTTTTCCAACGCTTTGGGTGCGGTGGTGTAGTGGCCGTGGCAATCAATGATCATGAGGTACTCCGGAATATGGGGGGCGTTGGCGCGTTGGGGCGTTATTGAAAGAACGGGTTCTGAGGTATTCAGGCAGGCTCCATGCCCTGCTGGCGCTTGGCGTCTGCCGCATCCGGGCTAGTCATGAAATCGAGTAAGGTCCGCGCGGCTAGCGCCTGCGTGCAGGTGCTGCAGGAGCCGGCAGAAAAAGTAGTGGTGATCTGGATAGCAGGTGGCAAAGGACCGAGCACCGTAATCCCTTCAACGTGGATGAGTTCACTGCGTTGCTGAAAGCCCAGGACTACCTCACCCCGCGCAATCAATGCGCCCACCGGCACGCCGGGCGGTGGCACGGTAATGCGCGGTCGAATCACCTCAGCAATGCCCCAGCGTTCAAACAATTGCACCAGTGCAACGCCACTGGGCCCGGTCGAATAACTGATGCTGGGCGCGAGCAAGACCGCTTGGCGCACAGCAGCTTCCGTACTGATATCGGGTAGGGGCAGGCCAGTCTGCACCGCAACGGCTACGCCAGAGTGTGCAAGGTCACGCTTACTCGAAGCCTCTACGTGTCCGCTGGCGATCAGTTGATCGATGGCATCCGAGGCCAGGAAGACCACATCGAAGGGCTCGCCGGCTTGAACCCGCCGGGCTGCATCCACGCCACCCACAGACTCGATATCAA